>JBAQFY010000424.1:0-2275 GCA_049287505.1 Sedimentisphaerales bacterium
TTGAGCCGGTTCCGTTACCGGGATAGGCCGGTTCATTACCATGAGCGGCATAGCCAAGCCCATCTTTCCACGACCACCATATTTCGTTGTTGCCAACGTCGTAGTCCTCAAAATCATCTACGACAAGGAAGTTGGCTGTCGTAAAGCTCCAGAGGATGCCTGCCCATGGACTGTCTGGATTGGTATTATTGACCTCGTCAATCCTCCAGTAGTAAGTGCTGTCCCACTCAAGCTTTCCGGGGTCATAGGTCTCAGACCCAAGGTCCCTGGTACCTTTATACTCCGGTGAGCCGGTATTGGCATTTTTCACGGCATCTTTATCTGTGCCAAAGTATAACTCATGCGAAGCAGCATAGATTCCCGGCGACCAGGTAAGAACCGGTGTCTGCTTTACATCCACTGCGCCGTTAGACGGGTCCTGGCTCCCGACGGCGCCCTGAGTAGTAAAACTCCAGACGTGGCCTTTATACGTGGCGACGGCATCAAACTCATCGACCCGCCAGTAGTAAGTCTTAGCCAATTTAAGTGTGCCAGGGGTATAGGTTGCAGCTCCCTGAGGAAGACCCCCGGCGGCGTTGTTCACATCATCAAAATTGTCGCCGAAATATACGGTGTGCAATTTTGAACCGAAACCTCCCGTCCAGCTAAGGTTTGCATCCGGGTCTACCTGCTCGGCAGCATCAGACGGGTCGGGTGCATAGGCGGTCTTGGGTGGAATCATAAAGCTCCAGACATCACCTTTCCATGGACTATTCGGCTCGGTGTCATTGACCTCATCGATTCGCCAGTAATATGTCGTGCCCGGAACAAGACCGTCCGGATAAAGAAATCCGGGGAAGCCAACAACAAAAAACGTCGGAGCCTGGTTACCCTGGAACGTCTCGGCAGTGCCGTCATTCACGTCGTCAAAATTCTCACCGAAATATACATCGTGTAAGACGGCAGTATCTCCCGGCGACCAGCCAAGGCTCACCCACGTATCCTCATAGATGACACCATCATCTGGGACTGGTTTATAAGCATTTACGCGTTTCGAGGCACCAAGCATATAACCGACTGCGTTGAGGAACATTATTTCACCGTCGGCGGTGAGGTTGTATCGACCATCGACGCCGCTGTTCGTGCCGGAGATAAATAACATACGCCGACCGCCGGCAATCTGGCCCGACCCAGCGTAGAATTCCTGCTCTGCTTCCCACTCAACTATCCAGAGTTCGTCGTTGTCTGCTCGCTTGGCGAGCAGTGTACCGTTGCCCGCATCCGTAATGCTTGGAAAGGAACTTGCCTCCGTGATGACCGGAACCTGATTGCTGTTGTCAAGGTTCACACCATTGAACACAGGATGGCTGATATCCACCGCTTCCATCGCAGGAGGAAGACTGTCATTATAGGAGTCTGTATCTATCCACAGCCATCGGTTACTCCTGGCGATATGTGCAACTTGCATGATGATAGGCGTCTCGATGGAGTTCCATTGGGTCGGCGCATCGCCGTTAGCATAATCGCCGCTGTTGGTGTCGCGACTGATAATGATCAGGTCGGCAGCGTTAAGAGCCTCAATCTCTGCGGCATCGAGGCTGCGACCTTCCTGATTACGGAAGTCAAGGTTGACGGTGTACCCCTGGGCCTCAAGCAGGTTCACCCAGGGCTGGTCAGCCGGGACTCCGTCTGTAGGGGTCTTGTTGTCCGACACCCAGACGATTGTGGCGGCGTGCACCGACGATGCCAGCCAAAAGGCCAATACTAAGACCAAATAAACCAATTTCTTAAACATAACAAACCTCCTTCAAAATATAATAGGATGTTAATTGAAATGCAAAAATCTTAACCACGAAGCTCCTGCTTAAAACTCAGCACCTCACTCACTTAAAAACACTGTATAAATTCAGCCCGCCGGAAGACTAAGACCCATCAATACCCAGCCCTTCAACCCTTCGGCTACCAGGACAGGCTTTTTTCACTCAGGCAGGCTCTAAACAAAAGCTTGACCATGCTTATTTATACCAAATTGCCCATCTTCCAGTCAAGAGGAAACTTGATAATCAGAACGTTACACATCGGCACAAGGTTAAACCAGCTATTTTGGAAGCGCCGACTTTATTTCGGCTATTGTTACTCCGAGCGTTGCTTTGGCAATGGTATCGAGGTCGGCTTCAGGGCCTTGAAGATGATAGGTACGATGAATGTGGGATATTGTCTCGCCCGGTTTTAAGGCCGCCGCCGGCGATGATGTTTCAAGCTCATAAAATGGCCCCATCGGTTTAGCGCCGGGTTC
>JBAQFY010000425.1:0-12697 GCA_049287505.1 Sedimentisphaerales bacterium
AAGATAAGCTGGAAATTCAACAAAATCTTCAACCCAAAATCACCTCCCAGGAAAAAATATCCGAAGAGCTGATAGACTCTTACCCTGAGCTTGCTGATTTTCTGGGAGGGCTCAAGCTCGAATGTGAAATTGAACGACCCACCATATTAGAGGATATCAAACAAAGATTAAACGCCCTGCAATTCAAGCCCGACACGCAAAACCTCAATCGGTATCCCTATGTAATTCTTGGCCCAAATCTAACGACGGCAGAACCAAACCAGCCCGTAGATTCTTTTGTTTACGTAAGCGCAGAAGAGGAGGCGGGTTTTCGCGAGCTAACCGAGGATGAATGGACGCGCTTTGTTGAAAACGAAAGGGCCAAAGTCTTAGCCGCCACAAAACTTGAGGCATCACTGCCGCGTGTAAGGCAATTTGACCCTTCAGTAGGTGCAGAGCAAAAGACACGGGCTTTGCTTGCCATCGTCCTGTCGTTATTTGCAATCGTTACTTATATATGGATTCGGTTCGGAAACTTTCGATACGGCATTGCCGCCATTATAGCATTGGTGCACGATGTGTGCATCACACTCGGCGCCGTTAGCGCCTGCACATATATCGCAGCGTCACCAATCGGCGAAAAACTTTTAATCGGAGATTTCAAGATCAACCTGGCGATGATAGCCGCTTTCCTGACACTTATCGGGTACTCACTTAACGATACAATTGTCGTCTTCGACCGTATTCGGGAAAACCGCGGCAAGGCCCGCACCCTCAACCCACAGATAATCACCGACAGCATTAACCAGACCATCTCCAGAACTATTATGACATCCTTCACAACGTTCATAGTTGTGCTGATAATGTACATCTTCGGCGGCTCCGGGCTAAGAGGCTTTAACTTCGCAATCGGCCTCGGCATCATCATTGGCACATATTCGTCCATCGCAATAGCCGCACCAATATTGCTGCTCGGCACGAGAAAAAACAAAGAAAAAAACAAATAGCATTCTGTAACACGCCTGTTAGTCGAAGACCCCTTCCAACAGGGGGAAGCGTGCGTTTCCGCATCTAATTTGATGGGTGGCAGCCTCAAGCGAGCCCCAAAAAACCTGTCCCCGCGAAAGCGGGGGTCGGGACGAGCTTGGGGATGGCTCGGAGTAACCACCACGCATTTATCGTGTTACAGACCAAAAGGAATTGAAAACAGATAATATACAGTACAATTCTTCCTATAAGCTCTTAAATGCAAAAAGATTTGAAAATAGGAATGCTCCTGGGCCTGGTGCTGGTAACCGTCGTTATGGCCTGGCTCTCCACCGGCCCAAGCCTGAGTCCCAAAGCAGCAGGGCCGAACACTCAAAGTAACCGACCTACACAGGAAGGCCCCGCCAAGTCGAATAATTTTTCGACAAACGGCTTAACCCCACAGACCGCAGAATACAATCAATCAAAGCCGCTGGATTTAACGATATACTCCGCAGGACACCCTACAGTGGAGCAAACCGAGAAGATAAAAACCCAAAAATTTCACATCGTACGCGAAGGAGAGACTCTTTCCGAGATTTCATACAAATACTACGGCTCCGCAAACAAATGGCGAATGCTCCTCGATGCCAACCGAAATGTTGTCGAAGATGCAAATAAACTCAGACCCGGAACCAAACTAATCATCCCGGAATAAACCTTAAAAACAAAAGGAAAAGCAAAAAGCTAATGCGCAGCTTGTCTATTATCAAACGATAGCTTGCCTTACGCCCGCCTCGAATCACCACAACAATTGACGGCCAAGCCATCAAAGGGCTTTTGCCGCTTCTTTGTCAACCAGCCAGGTAACCTTATCAAGAATGGGCCAAAGGGCATGAATGGGATACCGCACTTCATCCGGCTCACTGGTCAAAACCTTTTTCAGAATGCCGGCCTTTTCCTGGCCAGAAATCAAAATAGCCAAATGAGATGCCGCACATAAAACCGGATGCGTCAAGGTTATTCTGTTAAGTTTCTCGTCTAAAAGATAAACAACACATGCCAGGTTTTCCGTATCAAAAGTTGCATAGGAATTCGGGAACAGCGAGCCGGTATGCCCCTCGGCACCCATCCCAAGTATAATCAAATCAAATTCAGGCCTCTGGTTTTCACCGAGGCCGAAGACCTCTCGAATGGTTTGTTCGTAGCTGGATGCTGCAACCTTGAAATCGTCATATTCGGTCGGGATTCGGTGAATGTTCTCCTGTGGGATGGCAACTTTAGTCAAAAAGGTGTCGGCAGCCAGCTTATAATTGCTCCATTGAGAATCCGGCTGAACGTATCGCTCGTCAACCCAGAACAACTGTATCTTGTCCCAGGGCAGAGAGCTCGCCTGCGGCGCTTCGCCGAGCAGCTCAAAAAAACGCTTGGGAGTATGCCCTCCCGATATGGCCACATAAAAGACATCTTTTGCTTTTATCGCCTTTTGCGCATCTGCAACAAAAAGCTCGACGCTTCTTTGTGCAAGAGTCTCAGGGTCGGAAGCAATTTCAACATTCGGTTTATATTTTGCAGTAGTCTCCATAATTTCACCGCCTTTGCCCCTTGTTTTGGCAGGAACTCCATTCCCGCGGGAGCGGAACTTTACAAAACCTACGTGTAATTGTTAGCCGCTTCGCGAACGGTTAATAAATTCATACAGAAAACAGCATCGCACCTCCACCGCTGATTTGTTCTCATACGATAAAATGCACTGTGATTTTGAATCATAAACCCACCCCTTACATTGCACAAGTGCAACCTATAATTATTATCCGCTTTTGGGGAAGTTCTGGCCAGAAAATTTTTTAAAAAATTCCATTATTTGTTAACTTCCACCCCCAAAACAGCTTACAAAGCAATCCGGCCCGCCGTGGCTCGCTTGGCGGAGCCAAGTCGCGACAGGCACAATCAGGTAATATCATCAATCTCCCACATAAAGGCCTTTATGCCTTCAGAACCCAGTTTCCCACGTATCCGGCGGACAGTCTCCATTACTTCTTTGGCCTTGTTCTGGTCGATAACAACAAAGGTACCGCAATTTATCGCAGGCCAGACATCTGTACTTAAATGCGGTTCGCTCAGCTCACCTCTGCCCAATGTATTCGGGAATTTAGTATAGCAATTAATTCCAGCAGACTCCAGAGCTTCATTCACGTCCTTATCTATCGCCACATTGTGCACAATCAAAACAGCCTTCATAATCATCCTCTTACTGCTGAAGCCTTAAAACCTTCAAACACACTGTAGAGAGTCGGCATCAAAACCAGAGTAATGACGGTCCCAACAAACAATCCGCCAATTATCGTTACGGCAAAGGGCACCCAAATTTCAGAACCTGCCCCTTTTGATAAGGCAAGAGGAGTCAGAGCCAGCATTGTAGTGAAAGTGGTACATAACACAGGTCGTAATCTGCTGCGTCCTCCCTCGATGATAGCCGAATAGATATCAAGTCCACGTCTTCGCAGTATGTTTAGATAACTAATCAGAACAATTCCGTCATTGACTACAATGCCGACGAGCATAATCAGCGCAAGAAAGCTCACAACACTCATTGCCTGGCCGGCCAAAGCCAGTGCGATAATTACGCCCACAATACCAAAGGGTATCGAAAAAAATATGATAAATGGGTCACGGAACGACTCAAACTGCGAAGCCATCACCATATAAACAAGAACCATTCCCAAACCCACAGCAATCATTAATAGCCTGAATGCCTCTTGCTTTTCTTTTTCAGCACCGGCAAATTTATAACTAAATCCAGGCGGAGCGGGAATCTTATCAAGTGATTTCTTAACATCCTTTGCTACCGAACCAAGGTCTCTGCCGCTGATTTCAGCGGAAACCGTGATATAACGTGCCTGGTCTTTGCGTTCGATCTTTGTCGGGCCTAAACCGTACTCAATTTTGGCCATATTGACCAGGCCAACCTGACCACCGCCCGGCATAGTGACAAACACATCTCGCAAATCCTCAATCCTGTCTCGGTCTTTGGGCTGAAGCCTAACCTCAACATCATATTCTTCACCGCCCTCGCGATACCTTGTTGCTGTTGTTCCGGCAAAAAATGTCTCTATCTGTTTACCAATAGTCCTGACATCAAGCCCCAAATTAGATGCCTTTTCGCGGTCAATGACAACTTTAACCTCCGGCTTTTCCTCTTTTCGGCTGATTTGCACATCCTCCACACCCTCAACAGTGGCCATTGCTGACTTAACGGCCTCGGCGTAAGCCCTCGCCTCATCCATATCATGACCGTAAAGCTCCACAGCCAATTGGCCGCCGCTTCCAAACATGATTCCCATAAGGGGGTCCTCCGCACTGTAGCGAACAGTTGCTCCCGGTATCTTATCCGTGATTTTGCGAAGTCTTTTTATCAGGTCATTTGGCGAGGCATCGCGCTGCTTTTTTGGTTTCAAGCTAATAAAGAGGATGCCCTTATAACTTTCTTCCTCAGTAGCATAATATCCACCGCCGGCTGCACCATAAACGCCCCAACGAATAAAACTGTCCCGTCTCTCAGGAATATTATTTTCTGTTATTTTTTGTAACTGCTGCGCTACGACCCCGGTACGCTCATAGCGTGTACCTATTGGCAGCTCATACTGCGCCGATACCCGATTCTGGTCCTGCTCGGGAAAGAACTCAGTGCCAATAAATCCGACAAGCCCGATGCTCCAGACAAACAGAAGTAAACATGAAATGAAAACCGTTTTCCGGTTGCGCAGCGACCAGTCCAGAAATCTGACGTATAACTGTTCTGTTTTACTCAGGACAAACTCGCCCCAGTTGTAAAAGAAATCCAGTATTGACCTGGAATCCGGATTACGAACTTTTAGAAGCCTTGAAGACAACATCGGCACGAGCATAAGAGCCGTAAGCAGCGAAGCCACCAGAGCCATCGTTACAATAGCTGCAAACTGGCCGAATATAATTGCCGCTATTCCACCGACAAACATGATAGGTGCAAAAATCGAAATCGTCGTCAGTGTCGAAGCAACAACCGCCACTCCCACTTCGTTTGCCCCGAAAATCGCGCCCTCCTTTGCCCGCTGGCCTTTATGACGATGACGATTGATGTTATCAATAACAACGATAGCATTATCAACCACAAGACCAACTGCAATAGCTAAGCTGGCCAATGAGTCGGTATTAATCGTGTAATCAGCCAGCCACATCAGCAAAAAAGTAATTATTAGTGAGGTGGGAATAGCAGCGGCAACTATAAGACTGGCTCGAAAGTCTTGGAGGAAAAAAAGCAGCACTATAAAAACAAAGAAAACTGCCCAAAAAACCGTGCCACGCAAAGTTTGCACAGAAGCCAGAATAAACTCGGAGCTGTCCATCACTATCCTTGGCTCAACGTCAGGGGGTAAATTCTTCTTTATTTCACCAAGTTTTTCCCGAACTGCCCGCGCCACTTCCACCGTATTTTCGCCGCTCTGTTTTTGAATAAATATTGCCATTGCCTTTTGGCCGTTCATACGCACTTCAAACGTATGTTCTCTGAAGAAATCCCGTACATCGGCAACGTCTTTTAACTTTATCGGTATGCCGTTACGGCGAGCAATTACAACTTCGGCAACCTCTTCAGGAGACGAAAATTCCTCGGGTGTCCGCAGCAAATAGTCCTTGTAACCGGTCCTTATGTTACCGCCGGGCGTGCTGATATTCTGAGCGGCGAGAGCTGCATTGAGCTGTTCAACTGATATATTCAAAGCTGCAAGTTTATCCCTGTCGATATCAACTCGAATTTGTCGTTCCAGGCCGCCGCCACCCATAGCCGAAGCAACACCTTTGACACGCTTGATGGGGTCAACTATCTGGTCATCAACTATGTCCTGCAAATTTGGGTAGCTATCCCCGGCTGTAATCGCAATAATTGCAATTGGCATCATTGCAAGGTCAAACTTGAAAATAAGCGGATTTTCCGCCTCCTCCGGCAGTCGTTCCCTAATCAGGTCAATCTTTTCGCGTACATCATTGACGGTTTCAGCAATTTTCTCACCCCAGTGAAACTTCAACGTTACCGATGACATTCCCTCTTTGGACACTGAAATCACCTCGTCAACTCCGGAAATGGTGCTTAGAGTGTCCTCCATTGGCTTGGTTACCAGTGTCTCCACTTCTTCAGGCCCCGCCCCTTGATACGCTGTCATAACCGAGACGGCCGGTATTTCCAGGTCCGGCATCAAATCCAATCCCAGCATCGACATCGACACAAGACCCAAAACTACCATTGCGACAAATATCATCAAGGTCGTTACCGGCCTGTTTACTGAAATCTGAGCAAGTTTCATTTGATATCCTCTATTCGTACAACCTCGACAGTCATCCCGTCGGCTAAATAATCCATCCCGTTAACCACGAGCGTCTGGCCCTCTTTTAATCCATCAGTTATTTCATATCTGTCCGCTTGCTTTATACCAATCTCAACAAAATGTTTACGAGCAATCTTGCTGGCACTTGCCTCTTCAACCACATACACATAAGGCTTGTCAATCTTACCACCAAGAACAACATCACGCGGGACAACTACTACATCGTCCTTGCGCTTTGTAATTAATGTCACTCTCGCAAACATACCCGGCTTCAGCAGCAATTCTTCATTATCAAGACGTATCTCAACCTGTATCGTATGGGTTTGTGCATCAAGAGCCGGATAGACCGAATGCACGCTCGCATCAAATGTCCTTTCAGCAAACGCATCAACTTTGATATTAGCAGGCATCCCAACAGTAATTTGAGTACCGTACTTTTCGGCAGCGGCAACAATTACTCTTACAGTCTTCATATCGGCTATTGTAACAATCTGGTCCCCCGACCTAATCATATTACCTTCGTCAATATGTTTGGTTGTAACTATCCCGTCAATAGGCGAGACAATCGTGGATTCGAGCAGATTTATTTGAGCAAGCTCCAGATTGGCCCTGGCTAAACTCAAGCTTGCCGCCGACAATTCGGCAGCGGTTACAGCTTTATCTTTGCTCTGCTCTGTAGCTGAACCGCCTTCATACAAGGCAATGACACGCTCCTTTTCACGCTCGGCATCAGCCAGCTCAACCTCTTTAGCTCTAACGCCGGCCTTAGCTGCAACCAATTGAGCCAGATAAATATCGTGGTCGATAATCGCAAGCTGCTGACCCTTTTTGACCAACACACCCTCTTCGACCGCCCGCTGCGACGCATCGCGGCGAGCAACTAAATCACTCCCATTCGCCTGCCGAGCCGTGGCTCCGGCACGGCTGGAAGGAATACGCAAGGATTCGACTCGTCCGGCTACCTTGGACGCTACGTTCACAATCTGGTTTGCTTTTACCCAGCCTGTCAGCTCTATCGTCTCTTCTATAGAGCCTGCGCTTACGACTTCGACCTCAACAGGGACTTTCTTTTCCTCCTCCAGAATTTCAGCGGCTTTTCGCATAAACCCAAACCAATATGTTACAAACACCAATGTTAATGCTATTAGTAGAAATAAAATTCTTCTGATTACTTTCATTTTGTCTGCCCCTGTTCTATTTTAACAAGTGCTGCTGAAGTCATTTCTTCTGCAGCGACCGGTTCGTGATTGTCGGCCTGACCTTCGGGTTCAGCAGCTTCAAACATTGTGAGGGTTCCCATTGCTTTTTGTAAATCCAATTTCGCAATTATGTGTGAGTATATGGCCTGGTAATGATTTACCCTTGCCGTCGTCAAGGCAGCCTGGGCGTCTATCATCTCAACCTGCGTATTTATGCCCTGCTTGTAACCTACTTCTGCAAGCCGCAGTCCCTCTTTTGCCCTGGTTAGGTTCAACCGCTGAGATTCAACAAACTCACGGGCATCCTCAATACTTAGCAGCGCCTTCGTCAATTCAAACAAAGCAGTCTCTTCGGCATCAATTAAACCTATCTGCGCCTGCCTGACTCGTGCTTTCTGGGCAATTACCTCACCTTCGCGGGATAAGCCGTCAAATATAGGCAGTGTTGCCATTACGCCGGCCTGCCAGGCGTGGCCCCATTCAATCTCCATCATAGTGTGTGGGTCGGGTTTTGACCAGGTATTGCTATAGTAACCACTAATAATAGGTAAATATCGGCTGCGGGCGACTTTGAGCAGCTCTTTCTGCAACTTTATGTCAAACTCCCGTCCAAATAAATCAGGCCGATTTCGATAAGCCGCTTCAACTGCCTGCTCCATTATCATCTCGGAAGGAACGTAAACCAGCTCGTTCAAAAGAGTAAAGTCACTATCCTGCGAAACACCCATTACCTTCAATAGTACCGTTTTTGCCATGTTGATAGCATTTTTGTTCCGTATCAGCTCAGCCTGAAAATTCGATAGTTCCACTTCAGCTCGCAGAACGTCAAAATCAGAAGCGACACCCCCCTGCCGCCTCAGTTTGACGTCATCAAGATGCGCCTGAGCCGAGCGAACGGCATCGGCACTAATTTCCAGTAAATGCTGATTGAGCAATACATCGTAATAGGCATGAGCCGCTGTATAAATCAAGTCCTGGACCGTCGCCCGGACCGTCTGGTCGGTAAGCAGAGAGAACAGCTTCGCAGAATTTAGCCTGGCGGGTATCGAACCGCCGGCAAAGAGCGGCTGCGTAACCATTAGCCCCGTGGAGTAATTATCTACATCGCCCATCGATATTGACCCGCCTCCCATTATCTCCGGCATTTTTATAGATTGAACTTTATCAAGCCGCCTATATTCACCGGTAAGACCGACATTGGGCAAAATTGCCGAATAGGATTTTATCTGTTCTCCGCGGGCAATCTCCTTCTCCTCGGTGATACGTTGCAGAACCTTATTGTTAGCCAGCGCCAGCTTTAAGCAATCTTCGATGCTTAATTGACCGCTGATATGTGTTTGAGACTGCTCCTGGCGCTCCTTGCGAGTCTGCCATTGCCGGTACGCAGCCTCTCTCGACAAACCAACATCCTGATAAAACCTCTCACTGCTGACACACCCAACCAAAAACAGAGGACAGAGGACAGAGAACAGAATACAAACTCTGACTTCTGTTTTCCGTCTTCCGACTTCTGATTTCCGTCTTCTGATTTCTGATTTCTGCCGTAATAATTTCATGTCTTCAACTCGCTAAATACATTACATGCCATCTCTTTTTAATAAACCCTGTAACAGCATTGAAAATAATTGCTTTTTCATTCTGTTTTGTCGTCTGCATAGGCCCGAATCCCGGCAGCGGAAAATTTGACAATGTGCTCAATCGCTTCGGCTAAATCGAATATTGGAAGGCCGGAATCACTGACTTGCTCAAACATAGTTTTTATATGGGCTACTTGTACCAGTTGACCGGCGATAGACATCACCACCAGTGGAATCTTAGATTCATCCAGGCCTGGACAAGCTTTCACTAAAGCTTTGTGCATAGCGGCCATAGTAGGTTTAATGACATCGTCGAAGAACATATTTGCAGGTAAGCGCCTGTCAATCCATTCCCGGGCCATAAGAATACTGAGCTGGCGGGCGCTTTTCTCAACCATCGAGCCAACAAATGTATCTGCGAAAGACCTCAGCAGCTCTTCGAGGCGGGGACGACCGTCATTCTTAGACATCACTTGTTCTATACTTGCAATGCGGGTATCTCGCATCGGAATCAGATGGCGGCGCCAAACCTCCTGGTATAGCTGCTCTTTCCCGCCAAAATAGTAGTTGACCGATGCTATATTGCATTCGGCAGCAGCGGCAATATCACGAATACTTGCACCCTCAAAGCCATGTTCACAGAAAATCTCTTCTGCCGCGTCGAGCAATCGGTCCCGAACCCCTTTATTAGAGTTGCTGTTCGCTTTGTTATCCTGTGAGACCACCATATTAGAACTCCTAAACGCTTGTTTAATACGACAGTTTAAAACGCTTGTTTGAATACATCAAGAATTTTTTTCACTTTTTTCGTAAAAATTTGAAAACCAAAAGATATTTTCAGTCAATTTACAGAGAAATTTTAGTGCACTTAAAAAGGGCAAAGCCTCAAGTGCTTTCCTAACTTAGACTTACTTTCCTCTTAATTTGCCTGAATTGCTTATTTTAACTTGCTCTCGCGCTGGCTTCTATGGAGAAGCACGAGATACGAAATGTAAGATATGATACGCCAAGTCAGAAATGCGAGTTGCGATATACTAAGAGCCTATACCCAAATGAACGCAATATCAGTCTTTATGGCTGATATGGCGGATTTAAGGCCTTTCTGTTCGAGCCTTGCTCTGTTGAAAAACCACGAAAAGTGTCATTCTGAACGGAGCGCAGCGGAGTGAAGAATCTCTTTATGTCTCAAGAGATGAGATTTTTCGGCCCCTCGGCTACCCCTTCGACTTCGCTCAGGGCTACGGCTAATTCAGGGCAAACTTTCTTTCACCTCAGAATGACAGTCCACATTTTCAACAGAGCATTAGAGCCTCTAAAAATACGAGGTGCGAAAGCCTACCTCATAATCCAGCGTTTTCCTTTGTAAGTTAAGTCGGCACCAGACCTCAAAGCTGGATCACCTTTGAAGGCATAACTCAATTCGAGGGTCTTTCGCAAAAAAACCTTGAGCGGCAAACCGCTCTCGTCCTTTTCCACCGGATGGTTAATGGCAACCGTCTCATTACTCAGACCTGCTATAAATACTTTTATATTCTTGGCTTGCACATCAAAATCAGGCCAGATGATTGCGATATCTTTCGTGTTATCCTCACCCTGAAGTATCCTATTGCCAGCCTTTGCCAACGGTTCAAGAAATGGGTATCTGCTCCGGTGGCGCTTTTTGATTTGCTCAAAAACCGCCGACGTTACAGCTTTGCCTTCCGGTGTAATTTGAAAGGTATCCGTCATCAGGTCGCACTTAGGATAAAAACCAACATCGTTAACTGTATTGTTGGTAAGCGTTATTATCACGTACCAGAACCGCACCGGCTGATTTTCAGCCCGCGTGGGCAGGACGATTTGCTGGGGATGAGTAAATTGTATATCCACCGTCCATTGGCCCGGAGCGGGGACGATAGCGGGCTCTGGTGCAGCCGAACAAATACAGGCTATCACCACTGAGATTCCCAAAATCCCATAAAAGAACCTTTTCATCTTATGGCCCTCATCTGAAAATAATATACTTGGTTCTTTGCGAAACCTAAAACGAGCATTTCCATCCATATTTTACACTAACATCATCTCAAAACCAAGAAGATTTTGCCCTATATTTCAACTATAAACAGCTTTATTTAAAAATTGCTTTAAAGTTCTATGCTTATAAACGACTTTTTTAAAAAAATGGATTCTCAATATTATGTTGTTGTAAACCTGACATATAGTTTCCTACATTAACATAAATTGCAATTGAAATTAGCCGGATTTTGTTAGAAACTTTGGATTTTCAGGTTTTTTTTTCTGATTTGAGGAGCAAATCCTTGTTTTTGGGTCAAAAATGCGGGTAGCTGTGTCTATATGGTGAATCTGGGCAAGAGAGGAAAGAATAAAACAGTAAAAAATGGGGTAAAAATGGTCGGAAATGAGTAAAAAGTTATGAGAGATGCGCGCTTTTTGGGTATAAATTCATCTAAAATAAGCACTTTTTGAAAATTAACATTTTGTTGGTTTAGGTAATATAGGAAAGAAAATATATTATCGGACGTTACGTTTCGGGGGAGTATTATATTTGAATGAGAGAGGAATTCGCTGTTGGTTAGCTGTTGTTTAAGTGAAGTGGGGTTGGATTTAAAAGTTGACGGTGAGTGGCTGAAAAGATTATCGGACGTTGCAATTGTGGGGGAGATGGAGTTAGTCGGGGAGGGGAGTGGTTAGGTGGGGTGGGGGGCTTGGAGGATGGTAAACGGTTATCAGGTTATCAGAAAATCAGGATGCTCGTCGTGCTGTGCCCGCCACAGCAAGCAGGTTATCAGGACAGCAGGGTATCAGAATTTTAGGGAATTAGTGGATTAGAAAATTAGTTAATTGGGGATTAAGGAAGAGGACGGAGGACAGAAAACAGATGACAGATAAAAAGGGAATATCGAATATCGATAAAGGAATACTGAATGCTGAAGGGTGAGTAGTGTCTCGATGCTGGATTCTTCCGCCTTTGTTAAAACTTTCGACTTCGTTGTCACTTCTTCGCCAAGGCTACGAAGGAACCAGCTATGGCGGACGAGATGACGGACAAGTCGGCGGACAAGCGATACTGAGGGAGTAGTGAGCTAAAGTGAACTAAAGTGCCTAAATAGAAGACGGATGGCAGAAGGCGGAGGACAGACAAGGAGGGAATCTTGAATACCGAACAAGGAATAATGAATGATGAAGGATGAGTGGAAACAAAAGACGGAGGGCGGTGAGTAGTTAATTGGTTGATTAGTTAATTGGTTAATTGGAAGATTGGCCCCGGTGAGATAAACTTAGCTATCTCACGGGGTGAAGTCGAGTTAAGAGAATTTTAGTTTATTGGCCAGATGAGGCCGGAGCTTCGATACATCTAAAGCCGGATTTTCGATATTTTTTGAAAGGCAGGCTTTGGCGAGATTTGATAGGTGATTGTCCTTAGTTTCGATAGGATGCCGTGTAAAAAAAAGCATATACGTAAAGCGCGTACGCGCTTTAGGTATGATAGTTTTAAAATTTTCATTGTTAATAGGTGATACCAATTGTAATTAAAAGCTGCGCTTTATATAAAGAGCAGCGAGCCATCCCCAAGCTGCGCTTGAGGCTGCCACCCTTTTGTGCTAAACACAAGGAG
>JBAQFY010000426.1:0-13600 GCA_049287505.1 Sedimentisphaerales bacterium
GTTTATCGCTGCTGCGGGAAAACTCAGTGTTCAGGCCAATATAGACTTTGCCCATTTTCAAAAGCTCCTTAATTTAAATGGTTAATTGGCGAGTGGTTAATTGGTTAATTGACTATTGACTACTCACCACTCACCACTTACTACTCAACTTATTCATTTACAAACGCCATGGACTCCGCATCGGCCGGGCCAACATGCGGTTGGCTTCATCATCACCGATGAACCGTTCGGCATCCGGTTCCCACTTGAGCTTGCGCTTCAGTCGCGTTGCTATTTCCGGAATCAAACCGAGATAGGAGGCTTTGTGGCCGGCTTCGACCGGGGATATCGGGTCGCGGCGTGTTCGCACACAATTGAGAAAATCCGTGTGATGGCTGCCGGACTCACCGAGGTGGATTTCGTTCGGCCCGATTTTCACCTGCAACAAAGATGCCGGCTCAGCCCAGATTCCTTCGCGGTTGACATGGACCCAGCCCTTGTCGCCCTCAAACCGGCAGCCCTGCTTATTCGGGTTGCCGGTGTCTGTATAAGTCATTCGCAGACCGCTGGTATAGTTGAACTCGGCTTGCCAATCGTTGATATTGTCGGTCAGGCCGTCGTTGCGATAGCTGCCTTTGCAGACGACTTCGAACGGTTCGCTGCCGAGTGCCGGGCAGCCCCAGTTCGCAATGTCCAGATGATGAACACCCCAGTTGACGATGAAACCGGCGCAGTAATCCCATATCAAATACCAGTCGGGCCAGGCCAGTCTGCCCCCGTTGTAAGGTTTCATAGGGGCCGGCCCGATGTACATATCGTAGTCGAGTCCCGGGGGAATTGGTTCCTCGGTAGTTGGTTTAAGATATGTTCGCTTGTACTCAGGCCCGGGTGCAGCGACCTTAACTGTATGCAGCTTGCCAAGATACCCGTTTCTTGCAAGCTCACAGGCAAATCGGAAATTGTGCTCCGACCTCTGCTGTGTGCCGGTCTGGAATACCCTGCCATACCTTCGCACTGCATCGCGGATTGCCTGTCCCTCGACTACAGCCACGCCTAACGGTTTTTCGCAATACATATCTTTGCCGGCCCGTGCGGCTGCTGCGGCAATCAATGCGTGCCAATGGTCCGGGGGGGCAATCATCACGGCATCAATATCATTGCGAGCGACGAGCTCACGAAAGTCGTTATAGGTGGCGCATCCCTTGTCCCCGTAGTGCTTGTCAACAGTATCCTTGGCTTTCTGAGGGCGCTCGGCACGAACATCGCAAACAGCAACGACTCGCACATCCGGGTGCCCCATAAATGCGCGCATATTCGCGGTGCCCTGACCACCCATACCGATACAGCCCATTACAATGCGATTGCTCGCGGCAGAACTATCGGCTTTACCTAAAGCCGAGGAAGGCACAATGTATGGAAATGTTATTGTACCGACAGTGATTCCCGTTGCCTTCTTAAGGAACCGACGTCGATTAAAGTTTTTTTGTGTGGACATTTTTTAAGGTCTCCTCGAAATTAGTACCGCCCTGGCCGAGTGAGCAAAAGACCCACACGGATTCAGAGGCACCGAACACAGAGGACAGAAAACAGAGAACGGAACTGACTTCTAATTTCTGACTTCTGATTTCTGTCTTCTGACTTCCGTTTACGCAATCCGGCATTTTTGCCGGACTGTATCAATTTTTTTATTTCTTTATGCCTTCTTGAACGCTGTCCATTTCTGCTTGCTCTTGGTGCTTGCCAAAACAGTTTCAATGAACAGCATGCCCCGCAGACCATCGTTAACGTCCGGGAAGTCCAGTGCCAACGGGTCCGGTTTTGTCCTGGTTATTTTTGCTCGCACAGTATCGGCAAAGTTGCAGTAATTGTTGGCAAAGGCCTCAAAGAAAGCTTCGGGATGACCGGATGGCAGGCGTGTAGCCCGGGCTGCTGCAGGACTTTTCGCGCCGACGTAATTATTTCCGCGTCGCCAAACCTGTACCGGCCCATCCGGTACCTTTACATACAGGTAGTTAGGATGCTCCTGATGCCATTCCAGGCTTTTTTCTTCGCCGTAAATCCAGATGGCCAGGTTATTTTCTTCGCCGATAGAAACCTGACTGGCGTGCAGGACACCCCTGGCACCGTTGTTAAAACGTAACAGAACGCTGCCGTCGTCATCCAGCCGGCGGCCCTTAACAAAAATCGTCAAGTCCGCACATACCTGGGTAATTTTCAGGCCCGAGATGTATTCGGAAAGGTTTTCGCAATGTGTTCCAATGTCACCCATACACCCGGCGCCGCCGCTTTGCTTGGGGTCGGTCCTCCAGGCCGCCTGCATCTGGCCTGTCCTCTCCAATGGAGTCGATAACCAGTCCTGTGGATACTGCACGATGAGCTTGCGAATCTTACCCAGCTCGCCTTTTCGCACTATGTCCCGGGCCAATTTGACCATCGGGTAACCGGTGTAATTGTGCATCAGGCCGAACACCTTCCGGGACTTCTTAACGAGCTTTTGCAGGATTTTTGCCTCGTTGGTGTTGAACGTCATTGGTTTCTCGCACATAACGTGGAAACCCGCATTAAGAAAGTCTCTGGCGATAGGAAAATGCCAGTTGTTCGGCGTGGTAATCGAGACAAAATCAATCCTTTCACCCTCCGGCAGCTTAAGCTCACCTGCAATCATTTGCTCGTAAGTGCCATATACCCGCTTGCGGTCGAGCAGAAGCTCTCGCCCCATCTGCTTTGATTTTTGTGGCTTGATATCGAACGCACCGGCCACCAGCTCGATACCGCCGTCCAAACGAGACGCCCTGCGGTGCACCTCACCTATAAACGCTCCCGGTCCACCACCAACCATTCCCATCTTCAGTTTTCGGTCGAGTTTCATATTTGCTCCTTTCAATACAATATCGAAATGAAATTCCGTGTTTTTAGATACTGTTCTAACCGTTTATAAAATGATTTTGTTCAAAAAATACTGCCTCCTGCAAAACATCTTTCCAGGATTATAGAGCTTTAGGCCGACAAATCAACCCGAAAAGACATCCTTTTTGGTTACAGAAATTTAGACCAACAGGAAAGGACAAATATAACCTAAACCGCCCTATTCCGCAAGACCTCGTATAAAAAAAGAAATCAAGACAAAAGAACCGTCCACCTGCCGAAAGAATTGGTCAATTCGAGAATACAGCAAAGTTAGGGTTGACAATAATTGAACGTAAGTTATAAATCACCTAATACGAACCATCGGTAAAATTCAACTATAACCGAATGTTGCAGCGGGGACAAATATGAAAACCGATATTAGCCCGGTATTTGTTGATTTGTACTTTATTCCGGTAGAGACAAGGATTCCACTTAAGTTTGGCCCTGAGACATTAACTTCTGTTATATGTGCGCGGGCCTGCGTGACGGTAACGAACAGCCGGGGACAAAGGGCACAGGGTTGGGGTGAAACTCCGCTGAGCGTTCAATGGGCGTGGCCCAGCAGCTTAGGGTATCAGGAAAGATGCGAAGCGATGCAGCTTTTCTGTTCCGCCCCAGGCGGACTTGCCGACGCCTGGGCACAATTCGACAGGCAGGGTCATCCGATTGAATTGGGCAGCGATTTTATTAAATCAATATTGCCAGGACTGCTGGAGCAGCTCAATTTACAACGCGGCGAGCAGGCAGAACCCATGCCCTATCTGGCGGCTTTGGTCTGCTGTTCGGCTTTTGATATTGCCCTGCACGATGCGTACGGCCAGCTTCTGGGGCGGGATGTGTACTCGACTTACAACGCCGAATTTATGAATACCGATTTGTCCGCTTTCCTCCAGCCTGCCGATAATTTCGACTTCTCGTTCAAGGGCAAATATCCTGCTGATTTCTTCGCTTATCCTCCGGCAAAGACTATGCCTGCCTGGCATCTGGTAGGTGGTAAGGATTTGCTTGATACCAGCGAGCTAACGGGGCAGGAACCGGACGACGGCTATCCGGTTTTATTGCCGGACTGGATAAAGCGGGACGGACTGACTTGCCTGAAGGTGAAGCTGCGCGGCAATGATTCTTCCTGGGATTACGAACGTTTAATCAAGGTCGGCAAAATAGCGCTCGAAAATAACGTTCTGTGGCTGACCAGCGATTTTAACTGCACGGTTACCGACCCCGCATACGTGAATGGCATCCTGGACAGGTTAATGATAGAACATCCTCGAATCTACCAGCAGATTCTCTATGTCGAGCAGCCCTTTCCATACGACCTTGAAGAAAACCAGATTGACGTTCACAGCGTATCGGCGCGTAAACCTTTGTTTATGGACGAAAGTGCCCACGACTGGAGACTAATCAGGCTCGGCCGCAACCTCGGCTGGACCGGCGTTGCATTGAAAACCTGCAAAACTCAAACCGGTGCGATTTTGAGTCTTTGCTGGGCCAAGGCACATGGTATGACCTTGATGGTGCAGGACTTGACTAATCCGATGTTAGCACAGATTCCTCACGTTCTTTTGGCGGCGTATGCCGGAACGATTATGGGCGTCGAGACAAATTCAATGCAGTTTTACCCGGCGGCTTCGGCGCCGGAGGAGGTGGTACATCCGGGGCTTTATAAACGGCGCAATGGACAGGTTGACTTATCGACATTAAGCGGGCCGGGTTTTGGTTACAGACTGGATGAAATTAAAAGAGAGCTGCCCGATTTGGCAGCGAGTTTTAAAAAGTAACGTTTGACCTGTCCGGCGGCCAGACGGGACTGTTTGGTCTTTTATTTAGGGAGTAACGGAAAATGGCGAAATTAAGCGCATTCGCGGATGAAGTAACCGATGATTTTTTACAGCAGGTTAAGTACCTTGCCAAGGAGCGCGTCGGTTACATTGAGCCTCGCTTTATCAACAAGAAAAATATTATGGACCTGACAAAAGGTCAGTTGAATGAAGCAAAAAAGATGATACAGGACCACGGCCTGAATGTAAGCGCCATCGGCTCACCCATAGGCAAGGTAAAACTTGACGAACCTTTCGGGCCGCATCTGGACAAGTTTAAACACGCAGTTGACCTGGCCTTGCTCTTTGAAACCCCGTATATACGAATGTTCAGCTACTATGCTCCGGAGGGCAAGAATATCGACGACTATCGGGATGAGGTTATGGAGCGAATGGCAGCCAAGGTTGAGATACTAAGAGACGTTGACGTTACGATGGTGCATGAAAACGAAGCTCACATTTACGGCCATACTGCTGAGCAGTGCGTTGAGATTGTAAAGGCCGTTGATTCGCCGAAATTACGGCTGGTCTATGACCCTGCTAATTTCGTCTGGGGTGAAAAGATAACGGATAATGTCGAAAGCTGCTGGCCGGTTATGAAACCCTACGTTGTACATATTCATATCAAAGACTGGAAGCTCGGCGCCAAAGATGTCGGCAGCATACCGGGGCAAGGTGACGGTCAAATCAAAGAGCTGCTCGCCGAGCTGGCGGCGATTAACTACGATGGCTGCCTCACGATGGAGCCGCACCTGCAAACCGGCGGCCAGTTCGGGGGCTCGACAGGGCCCGAACTTTTCTCAAAGGCTATTGACGCCGTCAGAGAGCTTTCAGCCGAGGTCGGCTTGGTTTGTGATTAACCCTGTACGGAAAGGAAAACGCAGATGAAAACCTGGAATTTTGGAATAATAGGTGCCGGATTAATCGCTGATTTTCATGCAAAAGCCATAGGCGATATTCCCAATGCAAAGCTAATCGGCTGCTGCGACAAGATACCGGAAAGAGCTAAAAACCTTGCAGACAGGTTCAACGTTCAGGTCTTCGACGATTATGAGCAAATGCTCAAGAGCGAACGGATAGATATCGTTACAATCGCCACGCCGAGCGGATTCCATAAGGAGCCGACCGTTGCCGCAGCCGAGGCGGGCAAACACGTTATATGCGAAAAGCCAATGGAAATTACCTTAGAGCGAATCGACGCTATGATAGAAGCCCACGAAAAAAGCGGCACGCGCCTGGGCGGCATATTCCCGTACCGATTTAACGATATGATGGTGCCTCTTAGAGAAGCGATAAATTCCGGACGCTTTGGTTTGATTACTTACGCCGGCATATATGTTCCCTGGTGGCGCACCGATGAATATTACAAGGACTCCTGGCACGGCACGTGGAAACTTGACGGCGGCGGAGCGCTGATGAACCAGTCCATCCATATGGTTGACATGCTTTGCGATGTAATGCCGCCAATTGATTCTCTGCAGGCATTCACGACGAAACTGGGGCATCCCCAGATTGAAACAGAAGATACCGCGGTCGCTGTGCTGCGTTATACCAACGGGGCACTGGGAGTTATTTACGGGACAACGGCTTCGTATCCGGGACAATTCAGGCGATTTGAAATTACAGGCACAAAAGGCACTGTCGTAAATGTTGAAAACAGTATTACCCTCTGGCAGTTCGCCGACGAAAAACCCGAAGACGAGCAAATCCGAAAGAAATTCGGCGAGATCGAAGGCGGCGGCGGGGTAGCCGACCCGGCTGCCATCTCATATCAAAATCATACGCGAAATTTCAAAGCGTTTCTCGATGCACTCGAAAGCGGTGAGGAATTCCGGATAGATGGACGCGAGGCCCGCAAGGCGGTGGAAGTGATTCTCGCAATATATAAATCCGCCAGGGAGCAAAAACCTGTAAAGCTCACTTGACCCCGCCAGCCCCCGATTGCAACTGTCGGGGGCCAGCAACAAGCGGGGGCTTGACAGTGTTCTCCGAAAGGAGTCCTTCGGACCGACTGGGTTGTAAGTCTCGGTGTTTCTTGATTTGGAGTGTCGAAGGTTTTTCCCGGTTGAATTTTATTCCCCTGCCGGTAACTATTTCCTTTTGCTCTCTTACAAAATCAATATATTGCAGCAGTCCCCAGGCGCTATTGTTCCAGCTCATTTGATAACCTCTCTGATGGGCCTGCTTTTCCATCATAAGGCGTTTATCCATATTGAAAACCAGATAATCGAGCCCTTTCGCTATTTGTTCGACGGAAGGTTCCCCCGGGTCAACTAAAATACCTCTGGCATACCGCCCGATTATAATCCCTTCCGGACATCTTTTATTCGAATGAATTAACTCCGCAGCATATCTGAACTTTGTTGTTACCGCTACTCTGCCGGAGCCGAGTGTGTCAGCTAATATCCCGCTCGATATCTGTTGCGTGTTAAGATAAGGCAGCACCATTACATTGGTCGCTCCGTAAAGCTTTAACAAGGTGTTCTCGTCCAGAAAAGTATCAAGAAAAGCAATATCGTACTTATTAACATCGGTTGTACCAAGCTCCTTCACTTTGCACCACATCAGTTTGGAATCTTCCAGTGCTTTGTTGAGCGATGCTTGATATTCTTTATACGGCTCTCCGTTTCCGGCCTTTACAAAATCGGGGTGACATTGGCCGGCAATCAGATAAATCATCTTTTCTCTTTGGGTTTCTGTACAGGATTCGGCTAAAAACCTGCCAAAGGCGCGAATACCGTATTCGATACCTTTATCCGGTGAAAGAAGCCCAAGAGTCGTAATAAGAAAATGATTTTCCAGGCCGAAAGCCTGCTTTATTTCCAGACGGTCGAATTGCGATGGGTGACTCATCCTGATTCCGTGGTCGATGTGCTTGAGCTTTGAGTGGTCAATTCCATAGGTTTCCGATTCGAGTATGTAAATCGCACTTTCTGTTGTAACAATAAGCCCATCACTATATTGGGCCAGTTCTTGTATTGTCTTTTTCTGATGTGGGTCCGGCTCATCAAGAACTGTATGCAGATAAACCAAAGTTATCAGGCCTTCCTTCTGAAACTCCTTTGCCATATCGATATAATTCGTACCCTGCCCGTCATTTCCGTCCTTATCCGGGTCAAGTCCGTATTCGTGCTGCAGTAAAATGATAGTTGGATCGGTGCTTTCGTGTGCACGGGTGATGATGTGCTTGGTCGTATCGGCCCAGGATTGCGGGGTATATTGGTCGATAGTGAGGTCCACAGGAATACCGTATGGCCCGTTACTATTATCAATTGCCGCAACTCGTATATGACCTACCTCTGCCGTAAAGTGCTCCAGTGCAGTAGATAAATCACGTGAAAAGGTACCTATTCCGCACTTGCGTGGCGGGTACGTACTGACAATTCTAATATTATAAGGCATAACTGACTTACCTTTGCGATATAGACGACATCCAGCCTGAGTATGAGAGGGCTGTGTCTCGGTAAATAATCCAGGTTAATCCCGCCCGTCGTCCGCAGTCCACAGGATGCCTTGCGGCAGATGCCTTGCGGCATAAACGGGTATGTATTTAGTCCGGCTATACAATATGAAGACGGGCGGGATGAAGCTCTCATTGTCAGAGGGCAGCCAGCACTCCTCTGACGTAACCGACCGACTCGGCCAATCCTGCCAGCGGGTCGTCTTCGTCCTTTTCGTATTCGAATGAGACGACTCCCGAATACTTTATCTTTACCAGCATCTTTAAGAACTCCGGGATGTCAATCACGCCTCGTCCAATTTCGATGTTCTGTCCATTTGCAGTCGCCTCCGTGACATCCTTCATGTGCACATCCAGCAACCGGTCAGCAAACCTTTCAGCCGATACTGCGGGCTCAGTACCGGCCCGCATCGTATGTCCGATGTCGTTACAAAGTCCGATACGCTTATCCAAATCCTTGATTCTTTCATAGACGCTGGCCGGTGTCGGATAAGTTTTGTCCCCCGGCCCATGATTGTGAATGGCCACCTTAATATCGTATTGTTTAACCTTTTTATCTACCAGCGGCAGCAGCTCGGGCGACGGGACGCCGATAATGACCTTCATTCCTGCAGCTTTGGCATAATCAAAGGCATTGTGCACCTGGTCTTCGGTTGTCATATAAATTACTCCGCCTCCGTAAAGTATCAATCCTGCTTCATTGACTTTTGCCACGACGGCCTGGATTTGAGCCGGCGTGCTGTCCAGAGGTAAATGAAAGCTCTTGAAACAAATGTATTTCAAACCGACCCGTTTGGTCATCGCCAGTGTGTCGTCCAGGTTGAACTTTCTTAAGGTGTACGATGCCAGGCCCAACTTAAAGAGCTGTTTACCCCCGCCGGCAACAAGCGGGGGTTTACCTGCTCGCCGCGCCGCGGAATCACGAATCCCGCCCCTCGGAGGGGCTGGGCGAACTTGGCCCAGAGAGCTGCTTGCGCCGGCCAGCGAAGCCACCGCTCCTATCCCTGCCACCCGCAGAAACTGTCTTCTGGTCTGCTCTTTTTCTGTCATCTGTGTTTTCTCCTTCTTCAATATTGTCACCCTGCTTTCTATTTTTGAGGTTAAATATAAAGTGCACGGTCAAATTGCCGTTTATATCAAATCAGCCTGAAAGATACAATTATTTTTACTGCTTGTGCTGCCATTCGTAAATTGACGGTGCCTTCGGGATGGGTCTTGGTGCATCGCTGAGTAAAAGAGCTTTGTTGTCTTTGACTATAGCCGGCTCAGCCTTGCCGGCTACGAAACTGCCATTGCCCCCGTATAATTTGTTCCCAATTATCTCGGCTCCTATACAGTCGGGCGTCGCGAGAAAAATCATCGGCGATTTACCATCCTTGAGAACGAAGGCATTGCCCTTAACAATATGGTCGAAGCTTGCGGTACTGGCGGATATGCCCGGGCCGTTGTCCACGATGAAACGGCTGTAAAGAATCAGCCAGTTTTCGTTCATTCCGCCCATCCAAACGCCTGCTTTCGGGGAGCTGACGTCGCAGTTATAGACTACATTTCTCGGGCCGTTCGGGCCGTGCGCCGTGTCTTGCGGCGGTGACGCCCACATTCCATACCCGTATCCTCCATGGCCCCGGACGGACTCGATTACGCACAGCTCTATAAGGTTTTCGTTCGTCCAGCCCGCATGCCACTGGCCGTCACTCTCGTGGAATGTGCTCTTGCGAATCACGCAGCCGCTGGCAGCCCACTGGAAAAGTGGCGCATGGCGCATTTTGAACGTCTCGACGTTCTCCATAAGACAGTCCCAGCATCGGTCCCAGCCTGTGTAGGCCGTGCCGCCGCCGCCCTTAAACCAGGCATCATCGAACACACAATTACGGATTTCGCACCATTTGGCCATCGAGCCATATACGGGAAAGCGGCCGCATTTCTTCACAGTTACATCTTTTGCCCAGCAATTCCAGCCGTGATAAAAGACCACACCGCTAATCCAGAGGTTCTCTGTCTGCTCTATGTAGAGGGATTCAATTCCGCAGCGTTGGATTGGTACGACTTTCTGAACATAAGAGCCGTCGATAGTAGGAAATTCGATTCGCAGAGGTTGATTAATTGTGATTGTGTTGTTTTTTATATCGCTGATAATTACTTCGTATTGACGATACATTCCCCATTTACAGGCGTTTTGAGTGAGCTTTTTCCATCGCTGGGTTGCAGGCCCGTCAATAAGAATACAGTCGCCGGCCCGAAGCCCCTTGGTGCTTTCCAATTCTAATGTCATATCACCTCTTTTGCCATCCTTGGCCAGTTTTAGCTTCCTTCCGACCATACCCCTGCCCGCGAAGGTAATTGCCGCTCGCGAGTCCGCAACCGGCCTGGAGTCATCAAAAGCTGAATCAAGGATGATGGGAATTTCTCCCGTGCGCTTTTCTCCATCCGTGTATTCTGCGATACCTTTTAAAACACCTCGGCCATCCGGAACTTTGCCAACAGCATTGCGACCATATACCGTAAAGCCAAATGTGTTTCCTGAGTGTTCACTTCGGCTCCAGCTTCCAATAACTACATCATCGACCATCACCGTCATTTTCATCAAGCCGGCGAGTTTACCCCGCCCCTCGGAGGGGCGGGGTTTACAGTGCATTTCGAGTCGCGTGTTCCTGCCCACCCTGCTGCCCGCAGGCGGATTGTAAAAGACCACGCCGTTATCGGGAATCGAATATCGGAAGAGCAAACGGGTCTTTCCGGGGCCTTGGCCTCGAATAACCACAGCATCGTGGCGTACCGTCACGGGGCGGTCAAGATAATAGGTACCTTCACCCAGCAGTACCGCTCCACCTCCCATTTTGCCCGCGGCTTCACACGCTTTTGCCAGTGCTTCGGAGTCGTCGTCATCATCGTCTGCTTTAGCGCCGAAGTCCTCGATTGATGCAACTGCTTTTATCTCTGGAATCCCGCCCTGGACACCACATTTTGTCCAGTTAGGATAGACGATTCCATCCGGGCCGAGCACATCAGCAGGAGTCAACAGGTTCTTCTCGTTCGGCTTGATTTTGTACTGCCTCTCCCAGGGCGTCAGACTACTTTCTTTGACGGGGGAATTGCCACAGGCTGAGCGGCTGAATGTTCCGAGAAGGACTATGAAAAAGACCGGTCCAGCCAAATGCACCAAAGGTACTGATACTGTAAGTCTATGTAATCGCATTATGAAATACTCCAGCGATGGGCTTTGTGCCACTATAGTTTGGTCTTGCTAATAGCAGAATTGGAATGGAAAATCAAGCGAATAATGAATCAGATTGGGGGCTTGGGGGCTTGATTCACAACATTAGAAATCTATGACGAATAATAACAGGGTGAACTAATACTACAGCGCTGCTTAGATTTATTAGGTGAGCGTAATGTCTTGCTATATAGAACGTTATGTCAACTATGCTAAATTCGAAATCCGAATGTCGAAATTCGAAACAAATTCAAAATCCAAATTACGAAAATTCAAAACACTCACCTGTAGGTTATTTGCGTTTTTGTTTTGAAAATTTGATATTTTGGTACTTCGATATTGTTTAGGATTTCGGATTTCGTGCTTCGGATTTTAAGTAAAAACAGATTTTTTCCAATTAAGTGGCGCTGTAATACTAATCCAGGAACTTTTTCATTATCGCGGCTGTGTGCATTGCGATAAGCATCAGATAGTCCAAATCGCAGAGACTGTAGTGCTCATGTATCATAGCGTTGTCGGCATACAGAACCCCGAAACAGCCGGTCGGACGCATAATCGCTGCTACTATCGCTGAGCGTATTCTTCCCTTCGCTTCCACTTGAGCTGAAACACTCGGCAGGACGAAAAACTGACCTTTTTCAACCGCTTGAGTGATTTTTTCACTGAGCTGTAATTTATTAAGCTGGACCGGCGCTCCGTCTCGTCTTTTGCCCGCGTGACAGGTCATCGGGCCCGTAGGCTGCTTTCTCAAAGCACACCAGACATGGTATGCACTGAACTGCTCCAACGTAATATCCAACAAGGTCAACAATAGCTCATCGAGGCCGCCGGTTTCAGATATTCTCTCGGCCGCCTTCGAAAAGTCAGTTAACCTCCTGGCTGCCAATCTCATAGCCGGCGCGTGCTGGGCATCCGGCCTTCTTACCACAGTTTCGTGCTTGGGGACCGTCAATGCCGCTTCCAGATGAAGAGTGTCTTCCGGATAGATTGGCTCCTCAGTCTGAGCTTGCTCTTCGAGAATGATTTCGAGGGTAAAATCAGTTATACGAAGACAATCGCCGTGTTTGATTTCAGCCTTGCGGATTGCCTTATCGTTTAGATACGTTTTGTTTGACGAGTCCAGGTCCTCAACCATCCATTTTCCATCATCCGTGCTGATGATTATCGCGTGCTCTCTCGAGACCCCTCTATCAGGCAAAAAAACATGGTTGTTGGTTCCTCTGCCGATAGAAATAGGGCCCTCGGTGAACTGCAATTCTTTGGTATTGCCGTCGCTTTTTTTTACAAGCACCCGCATCGCTTTCTCTCCATGTATTTGAATGTCAAATTACCTATACTATTATCCACATCTGGCACGATTTGTCAAGTAAAACCCGTTAGAGTTAAGAATTTTTTCTCTAACGGGTTAAACTATCGTCCGGATATGAAATATAATGTAGAAAACGCCCAAAATGGCGAAAAAAAGCTATTTTGGCACCTCAAAAAATATAAAGGTTATACTTAATTGTATGGCTTTCGGATTCGATGGCGGTAGTAGTCCAGGATAACAGCCGCCACAATAACACAGCCTGTGATAAGCCGTTTAGTCGATTCCTGCGCACCAATTTGTGCCAGGCCTGTACCTAAAACCGCAATGATAAGCACGCCGAAGAACGAGCTTACCACCGACCCGCGACCGCCCATCAAGCTCGTGCCTCCGATGACCACTGCCGCGATGGCCTGGAGCTCCAGACCGTAACCGGCGTTGGGATTGGCTGATGACAGCCGTGCCGTGTGTATCACCGCCGCTATGGATGTTAGAAAGCCGCACAGAACAAAGACCGCAAGTTTAAGCCCGCGCGGGTCAATCCCGGACAATCGCACCGCCTCTTCGTTCGTGCCGATGGCTATCAGGTAGCGCCCGAAAACGGTTCGCGAAAGAACCATCTGCCCGACGACCACAATCGCGACGGCTATGATAAATGGAAGGGAAAGCCCTAAGATTGAGGCATCGGTGATTACCTCCACGGGCCCGCCGATGTATATAGTTCGTGATTCGGTTACAAGGTAGGCGGCGCCTCGTGCGATTTCGAGCATCCCTAACGTAACGATAAAAGCCGGCAGCCTCCACCGTATTATCACCAGGCCATTGGCCGCGCCGCAAAGAATACCCACCGCAAGGCACACAACAATCGCTGCCGGAAGTGGAAGATTGAATTTGACCAGAGAAAGACCTAACACCGC
>JBAQFY010000427.1:0-1524 GCA_049287505.1 Sedimentisphaerales bacterium
GACGTGCGGACTGTCATAAAAACGATAGCCGATACGGATTCATTTCTTGAGATAAGACCCGAATTCGGCCCGGAGATGATTACAGGTCTTATACGCATCGAAGGCAAACCTTTTGGCGTTATAGCCAATAATTGCCAACACCAGGCAGGAGCCATCGAAGCTGAGGGCGCGGACAAGGCAGCGCGTCTCATGCAGCTTTGCAATGCGCATGGTTTGCCGATGGTGTCTCTGATAGATACTCCGGGATTCATGGTGGGACCGGAAATTGAACGCCGCGCTCAGGTTCGCCACGTTTGCC
Organism: Sedimentisphaerales bacterium; assembly: GCA_049287505.1. Classification (GTDB taxonomy): domain Bacteria; phylum Planctomycetota; class Phycisphaerae; order Sedimentisphaerales; family Anaerobacaceae; genus NIOZ-UU13. Next base: position 299 of record JBAQFY010000427.1, read on the forward strand.
GTATGTTTGTGGTAGGCGCGCATTTAACGGTACCTTTCTTTACAGTTTTTTTGCGCAGGGGATACGGACTGGGAGCGCAGGCTATGGCAAAGGGGGGCTTTCATGAGCCTTTTTTTGCAGTTGCCTGGCCGACCGGTGAATTTGGCGGGATGGGATTGGAGGGCGCGGTCAGGGCTGGTTTCAGGAAAGAACTTGAGGCAGTGAAGGACCCGCAGGAACGTGAAGCGCTCTACGAGAAACTGCTTGCCCTCTCATATGAGAGGGGGAAAGCCATCAATATGGCCTCTTACCTGGAAATCGACGCGGTCATTGACCCGGCGGACACACGCAGATGGATTATGGAGGGCTTGAAAGCCGTTCCCGCTGAACGCACCGAGAGAACAGGTCATGATTTTGTTGATACATGGTAATTTGACATTTCTTTCATAGCTGAAAAATGGTTGTTACTACCAGTTCTTGCCTCTCGGAGCGTGTTTTGTCGTAAAGCTAGGGGTCTCGGCTTGACTGACCGGGACCCCCACCAAAAAGGAGGTTGATGAGTGAACACAATAGCAGGGTAATCCTCGCTACGGTGCGGTTATATGCTAGCATCACCGCAATGAACCCTCTGTGAACTCTCCATTAACCCTGGATGAACTCTCACTTCTCTATAGGCTCGATACCGGTCAGATTGCAAAAAGCTTTGGATATTGCCGGGCTGATATAGCCTCTCAGAGCGTTTTGTATCTTAATAAGGTGAAACGCCCTCACTCGCAGGCAAAGCTAATTGTATGTAGGCCTAATTGGTGTGGTGTCCCTGGAATTCTGATAGTTTGAGGTGAACTTTGTAAAATGCTATTGTATTAAGTGGTTTCCTATCGGGAAAGTGTCGGAATTGGCAGACGAGCATGACTTATGATCGTCTGCTTAGAAGGCGCGGGGGTTCGAGTTCCTTCTTCGCTAATCAGCGCCATAACTATAACCAAGTAGCCTTGGAGGCTGTTACGTTTTCGGTCGAGTATCGCTCCGGCCTGATTTTAGATTGATAATAAACATTGCTGCCAGTATGCACGCTGCGCCACCGATAGTTCGCAGTGTCAACTGGTTTCCAGCGATGACAACAGCGAATAATCCGGCAAAGACCGGCTCCATTGTCATTACCACCGCTGCACGCGTTGCTGATACAAGCGATTGAGCCCACGTCTGTACAAAAAAAGCTACAGCGGTTGCTAGTACCCCTGTAATCC
>JBAQFY010000428.1:0-27725 GCA_049287505.1 Sedimentisphaerales bacterium
CATCCACAGCGCCGTTAGATGGCTTCAGGCTCACGACGGCGCCCTGAGTAGTAAAGCTCCAGACGTCGCCTTTATACGTGGCGACGGCATCGAACTCATCGACCCGCCAGTAGTAAATCTTAGCCAGTTTAAGTGGGCCGGGGTCGTAGGTTGTAGCTCCCTGAGGGAGACCTCCAGTTGCGTTGTTCACATCGTCAAAATTCTCGCCGAAATAGACGGTGTGCAATTTCGCACCGAAACCTCCCGTCCAGCTAAGCGTTACGTCCACGTCTATAGATTCGGCACCATCAGCCGGGACTGGATTGTATGCAGTTTTGGGTGGAATACTAAAGCTCCAGACATTGCCCTTCCACGGACTATTCGGGTCTGCGTCATTGACCTCATCGATTCGCCAGTAGTAAGTTGTGCCCGGGACAAGACCATCCGGATAAGCAAATCCTGGAAAGCCGACAACAATAAACGTAGCGAGCTGGTTCCCCTGGAATGTGCCTTCGGCGCCGGCGTTGACATCGTCAAAATTCTCGCCTAAGTACACATCATGGGAGACGGCAAAATCTCCCGGCCGCCAGCTAAGGCTTACCCACGTATCCGAATGGAGGGCACCATTAGCCGGGTTGGGTGCTGAAGCCTGCCCAAAGCCGCCCACGCCCAGCATAATCTGCGGGATCTCATCTTCGCTGAGAGCTCTATCGTAGATAGCAACTTCATCAATTATACCATTGAAGAATGTCCCGCCCCTGCTTCTTTGTCCGATGGTAACTGAAGCTGTGTTTTCCGGCATCTTTCCCACATAGGCCCACTCCTCCGCCAGCTCTCCATCGATGTAACACTTGAAGATTTTCCCATCGTAGGTTGCAGCAATATGGTGCCACTCGTCCACCGGCGGCGAATCAGGAGAGCAGGTGTCTCTGCCACCATCATCGTAAAACTGCCAAAAGATTACGCCGCCGGGAGTTTCCGTCAATTCATAAGGCAGGTCGTTTGCTGCCCATCCCCCCTTGCTGACAATGGACATTTCCCCGCTGGCATTTGCTCTCATTTTGGTCCAGGCCGAAATTGTGATTTCATCAGTGATTGAGAGAATGGGACTGTGAGCAACTTCAACGAAGTCATCATTCCCGTCGAAATCCAGGGCACCGCCCAGATGGCCTGCGACCCACTTCGGATTACCTTTCAGGGTGCCATCCAGGCCGTTACCACTTGAGTCATAAGCAATTGTCCCGGCGCCCTCGTCAAACTTCCAGTACCCCACCAGTTCAGCAGATGTATTGCCTGTTACGCTCAGCACCAAAACAAAGGAAAATAAATAAATCACTTTCTTACACATAATAGTCCTCCTTATAAACAATAAATATAGGTTGTTAATTGAAATGCGAAAAACATAAATAACAAGCACAACGCTTCCGCTGCGACTCTGTGTTTTACATAATAACTCCTCCTCTGTCGAAAAACTTTCATTATTGCGCCTGCTGGATGACCTCAAAGCCATAGATGCCGAACTGTGCGGGTACAAGCTTCACTCATACTATCTATACCAAATTACCTACTTTCCCGTCAAGCAAAATCTTTTGAATAATGCATGTTATTTTGATAGAATTACACGATAATCTGTAATGTTATAATTTGTAAGGCCGTAAAAGCATTTTGTAGAAGAAGCTCTGCCGGCAACGTAATCTCAGAAGAAGGAGAAGGTGCAATATGGACGAACGAAAGGTGTTTCCGCCTTTAGAAATTATGATTGCTACACAGACAAACGGAAGAGTTTTAACAGGGTTTACCCCGTTAGAAATTAATATTTCCGATCGAAAAGGTGGAAGATTTCTAACTTGCCCCGTTAGAAAACAGTTCTCTAATGGGGCGGGATTTACGTTAATAGAGCTTCTGGTGGTGATTGCAATCATAGCGCTACTGATGGGGATATTGATGCCGGCGTTAAAGAAGGCGAGAAACCAGGCCCAGAGCTCAGCCTGTCAGGGAAACCTCAAAAATTATGCGCTCGCAGTACAAATGTACGCACAAGACTATGATGACAGGTTCTGCCACCCTGGTAGCTGTTATTTCTCCCAGCTCGAATTGTACCCAGGAGAGGCGGGCGACCGGTGGAAACGCTGGTGCAATGGAAATGTGTATCTGAGGGAGCATCCGGAATACGCCAGCGAATTCTTTAAATATCTGGCCGAGGCGCGGGCGCTCATCTGCCCGACGTTTAAGCGCCTGGCCAAAAGCACGCGTTTTCACTCAGACTTCGCAGATGAGAGTGATGGCGTTCTAAACTATATGCCCTGGTACAATTACAGCATGAATGCCTATCTTGGCATGAAGGAAGGTAAGTGGGGCGTGCTCAAGACTCTCGATGTAAAAAATCCGGCACAGATATTTTCCTTTGCCGACGAGGGCTGCCTGGTAAAACCGGGCTATTTCTACCAGGGACTCAACGACACCGCCCTGTATCCGGTCTGGCCGACGAGCGAAGCCCCAAATTGGGTTCAGCGAGCCGGTGGCAACAAATGGAACGTTAAGCCCGGGCCAGCCTCTGAGGGTGGTATGGGTGAGTTCACCGACGCCATAGCCGGCTTCCACAATGCGCCTACAGCGGACCCCATCGGAGGCAAAGGAAACGTGACGTTTCTTGATGGCCATGTAGCACCCCACCCCACGGAAGAGTCGTTTGCCTTAGCCTGGCCTTATTAGAATCACCATCAGTTAGGCAAAACACTATTTCTCCCATCGAAAACAGAACTCACCCAAGTCGTTCGGGCTGGCTGTTCTCTATCGGTGTTTTAAAAGTCATTGTTCGTGAAAAGCAAGCGCACCAAATTGGGTGAGCAAAGCAGGTGTTTATCGAAGGGCAGGTAGTTATAGATTGTTCACTTACAGGAATCGGGGTGATAGGATTCGAACCTACGGCCTCCTGCTCCCAAAGCAGGCGCTCTATCCAAGCTGAGCTACACCCCGGTAATTACGGTACCGCTGCTAAACGTCTATTGTTCGATGCCTTTTCGGAAAAAACATATCATGCGCATCACAAAAATTATTCTACACGAATCACATAAGTATTGCAACAGAATCCTGCGCAGGCAGGTGGATTGGATGCGGGAGATAACGAATCAGCTATTTTTGTGGGTTCATTACGATAATAGCTACATCGGTCAGGCTCTCTATATCACAGGCAGGTTTAACCGTTATATCCCAGACCAGGGGATTCTCATCATTGCTTTTGCACTGGGCCACCGTTCCCGCAATCACAGGCGTACCCAGGAATCCGGGCCTTTTCTGGGCGTAAACGATGTCACCGATTTTGATTTTGTACTGTGTCGAGACCAGTTGGACCTTGGCGGAATTGTTGCCGTTGCCCTGCATTATCCTGTCCATACTCAATTGTGCTATTTTTACAGCTATTCTGGATGCCGGGTCGGTAATTACCCTGACCTGAGCTGTGCGGGTGTCCACTTTGGAGATGGTTCCAATGATGCTCTCGTTGGCCAAAACGAATTGGTTCTCAGCCAGGCCGTCTTGTTGACCGCGGTTGATAACAAGCTCGCAGCGCAATTCGTTGACAGAGGCCGCAATGACATCGGCTAACGCAAAATCCACACCCTTCCAAACAGGTCTATCTCGCAGTCCTGAGAGTTTTTCAACCTTTTGACGTTCTTGTTTTAACCGTTCTGTAACGTTGGCAAGATGGTTATGGAGCCTGTCGTATCTCTCACGGCTGACAAGGTCTGTGGGCGAGCGCTGTTCCGATGCTATCAATCGGGAGGTGGAAAGCGAAATGTTTCTGCCGATACTTAAAGGCCGGCGAAGAATGCGAACAAATGCGAACTGGAATTTATTTGTCAGCTTTTGCGGAGCAAAGAGGAAAATAAGCCCGGTTAACATCAACCAGGTAAATAACATTCGCCCGGAGACTTTGGTCGCATTCTTCGCCATAATCGTACTGCGTATCCCCATACTTACGTATGGGGTCAATTACCACACGTGTAAACGTGTGGTAAGCGCGACGCACTGCAAATTATTCCCATCCATGCCCATTATGATTAATTGTATCCTTCCACAGCTCCAGATTTTCCATATACACGCTGGTACCAAGGGCTACTGAGCTGAGGGGGTCCTCGACCATGTTGACTTTCAGGCCCGTCGCATTTGCCAATGCTGTATCCATTCCTCGCAGCAGAGACCCGCCGCCGCAGATGTGTATGCCGTTGTCAATCAGGTCGGCGGACAATTCCGGCTCGGCCTTTTCCAGCGTTGCCGCAACCGCATCTATAATCATAGCAATAGGGCCCCGCAGGGCCTCACGAATTTCCTCGCTCGTTATAACGATTTTTCTCGGCATGCCCGAAATGGTATCTCTGCCGGCCACTTCCATCGTTAATTCCTCTCGGAGCGGCACCGCGGAGCCGATTTGTATCTTGACTTTTTCAGCCCTTGCCTCGCCGATGAGCAGGTTGTAAGTTCTCTTAAGATGATTGATTACTGCTTCATCCATATCGTCGCCGCCTATACGGATTGATTCGGAGGCGGCGATGTCGGCCAGGCTTATTATGGCCACTTCGGTGGTTCCTCCGCCGATATCGACAATCATCGAGGCGGTAGGCTCCGCGATTGGCAGTCCAGCTCCGATTCCCGCCGCCATTGGCTCATCAACCAGATAGACTTTGCGTGCACCTGCACGTTCGGCACTATCTATCACCGCCTGGCGTTCAACATCGGTTATTCCGCCAGGAACCGCGATTACCACTCGAGGCCTGACAAGTCCGCCCCTGCCTTGTGCTTTCCTGATAAAATAGCTCAGCATCGCCTCGGTGATTTCAAAGTCGCTGATTACACCGTCTTTGAGAGGTCTTATTGCACTAATCGAGCCAGGCGTTTTGCCTAACATTTCGCGTGCAACCGCGCCAACGGCTTGACCGTTGTTCAGGACAATGTTGGTTCCTTTGCGAACAGCAACTACGGAGGGCTCATTGAGGACAATACCTTTGTTACGGATGCAAACCAGGGTACTGCACGTACCAAGGTCAATGCCCATGTCCATACTGAACAAGCCTAATATTGTGTCCGTTAGCATTTTTGGTCCATCCTTAAATTCTTCCCTAAATGTTTACTTTTTGTGCGCCATCACCTTTCCATTCCATTCGTCTGGGTTCACACCTTGATTGACGTTATCGGGATGAGAATTCCTTGTCACAATATTTCGTCCTTCGACTCTGCTCAGGACAAACACTGAGCATCGTCAAATGTGTTCGTTGCTCGGAGAACCCGGGACAACGGGCACGCCTGTTAGTTCTAAGGACTCCTTGCAAGGACTCCTTGCGGAGAAGCGTGCGTACCGCATCCTGGCAGGATGCTAAATCCGTATATAGTTCGGCCTTACAAAAAAATCACTTTAGGTGGATTTGCCTTTCTGGGCAGGGCTGTGAGGCACTTCGTATTGTGGCATTTTTATAAAAGCAGCCGAATTTTAAGGCTCTTAAACCGGCCGATTCGGCCGAAATAATGACCATAACTATCTTATTGACAATAAGATAGGGCGGTTTATCATTCAATATATTATTTTGGTAATTGGTTATTGGTTATTACTATTTACCACTTAGCATTTACCAATTACCAGTCACCAGCCGTGAGTTACCGGTTATCAGTCAGCTCGATTAGGTCCTATAATAGTCGTAGAGAACAGAATACAGAAAGCAGAGGTCAGAAGACCGAGGTACGGAAGTTCTGTCCTCTGTTTTCCACTTCTGTCTTTGCTACTGCCAGTCGGCGGGGTAACGGATGGATTCAGGCTGAATGTTGAACTTTCTGCACAGCTCTTCTATCAGCGCTTCTGTCCTTTTTATCTGGAAGTCGGTTGGGGTTTTGGCTTTGTCATCGACTATAACGTAGATACGAATAGTCTGTTTGCTGCAGTGTACGATTGATGATTGTTGTTGCCATTTTTCGGTTGGTTCTATTTGGCCGTCGTGGCCAACACGGCCATTGCAGATAACGAAGTGACAGTTTACTATGTTAGATACTTTTTCCTTTGTGTCTCTAACGGGATTAATATGCTCATGCCCACCCACGTCGCTCGATCTGCCGAAGGCAGACTCGATATTGCCGGATTCGGTTCCGCTGTAGTAAATCTCGATTCGGCTCCAGCGCCCCGGCAATTGGTCGGCGCGGGAAAGAATGGCTTTTTTCACAGAGCCGAGGCGGTAATAGCGTGAAAGACAAAATGCACCGGCCGATGGAGGATTATGGCCCAGAGCATTTAAGATTATTGCGCCGAATATGATTGAAACGCCCAGAATTACAAGAACTTTTGTTTCTCTTGAATGGGTTGTCATCACTGCCTCTCCACCTTTATTAGTCGCTATGTTTAGCATTCTCTTGTGGTCCATCACGAAATGGTGAGCCTTTTGGATTCCCTGCTCCGGTAAGATATATTTGCTATCGGCCTTGCAGAAAAGCCGCTTTAGATTAGTTTTCTTTTTATAGACCATACCCAAAGTACCTTTACATTTGTGGGGTTTTTTATAGGAGCCGGCACATCCCCACGTCCTATATGGATATGAAGATATCGTAACCGTTTATGGGGGCAAAACGGTGCTTTTTGTGTTATTGCGAGCATATGAGCTAATTCTCAGGGGGTATGTAAAAGAAAATGAACCCACAACGCCATTGCGAAGGAGCCGAAGGCGACTGTGGCAATCTCAATCCTCACAATACGAAAACCGTTTATTTTCTTAGGAGGCCTATTGCTCTGTTGAAAACGTGGACTGTCATTCTGAGGCGAAAGAAAGCTTGCCCTGAGCGAAGCCGAAGGGCCGAAGAATCTCATTTCTTGAGCCATAAATAGAATCTTCACTCCGCTGCGCTGCGTTCTCCGCAAGGAGTCCTTCGGACAGAATGACATTTTTTTGGCTTTTCAACAGAGCAGAGGCCTATGAAAAAGGCCTTAAATAACATCCATCAGTGGAAATGCAACAGAACACCAGGCAGATGGTTGTGCAGTTTAGCGAAGTTTCATCTGTAAGGAACCCCAAAAATCCTCTTTTCAGCACGAAAACAGGGCATAAACCCATAAAAGTGAAAAAAATCCAAAAATTTTTATTTTCCCCTTGACGTTCGATTACAAATGTAATATTTTAAGTTAGATTACAGTTGTAATATCAGGAGGCCGCTCATGAAAAAACTGCCCAAAATATCCGAATCGGAATGGCTGGTAATGCAGGTATTGTGGTCAAAAGGCCCATTGACCGCCAACGAAGTGGTAAAGCAACTAACCGGGAAAACAAAGTGGAAGCCAAAAACGATTAAAACATTGATTACCCGGCTGACGAAAAAGGGAGCCGTCAAGTTCAAAAAGGAAGGCAGGATGTACAGGTACTATCCTGCGGTTAGCCAGGCCGAATGTGTGCGTATGGAAAGGCGCTCATTCGTTCGCCGCGTTTATGGCGGAACATCCAGGCCGATGCTGGCCTCGTTTCTCGAAGATGCCGAGCTCTCGGCGGAGGATATAGCAGAGCTAAAAAAAATCCTTGAGCAAAAAGGAGGGGAATAAAGATGGAATCTCTAACTTTACAGTTGCGACCGTTCTTTGATTGGCTCTTATGGGTGTCTCTGCAGGGCAGTGTGCTGGTCGGGCTGATTGTCCTTATCCAGCTTATCCTGCGGGGCAAATTGGGTATTCGCTGGCACTATCTTCTCTGGGTGCTCTTATTGATACGCCTGACAGTGCCCTGTCTGCCCGAAAGCAAAATAAGTATTTTTAATCTTCTCCCAAAATCCATTCAGCAGGGACGCATAATAGCGTCCTTCTCGCAACCTCAACGTGACCATTATATGGGCCGTTATTTATTTGCAGAATCTACGGATGACCAGAAGACAAGGCCGGAAGATGACTCTAAAACTGTCTTTACAAAATTTGTTAATATGGTGCCTTTGCTCTGGCTGTTAGGTGCTGTAGTTCTGGTCGTATATGTTTGCGCGGGTAACTTTCATCTCTGGTGGCTCGTTACGCGTGAACGTCCCTTGACCGACCAAAAGATTCTTGATTTGCTGGAGGACTGTAAGACCGAAATGGGTATCCGCACCATCCTCGGCGTCGTAATAACGGACAAAGTTACAAGCCCTGCACTTTTCGGTTTTGTCCGTCCGCGGTTGTTATTACCGGCGGGAATGCTCGAAGCCCTCAATCTGACAGAGCTCCGCCACGTCTTCCTTCACGAGTTAGCCCATTTGAAAAGGCACGATATTTATCTCGGATACCTCTCCAGCCTGCTGCAGGTCCTGCACTGGTTCAACCCGCTTATCTGGCTGGCTTTCTATCGAATAAGAAACGACAGGGAATTAGCCTGCGATTATTTGGTTCTTGCCCGCCTTACGTCCGGCGGGCTGTCCCGCACACAAAGCGGCCAGGAGAAAGATTATGGCCAAACCATCGTTTATCTTTTAGAACGTTTTTCCCGCCCCCGGCATCTGCCGGCTATGGCGGGAATCCTCGAAACCAAATCTCAATTGAAAAGGAGGATTAAAATGATTGCTAAATTCAAAAAGACCTCACGCCCACGGTGGGCCGGCGCAATGCTGCTCCTCGCAGTATTAGCCTGTTTAGTCTTGACCAACGCCTATGTGGCGAAGGCAGACTTCACGTTCAGTACTCCCATTAAGCTTGGACCAGCCGTCAACAGCTCGGCTGCCGATGGTGACACCAGCATCTCGACTGATGGATTGGAGCTTTTCTTCGAGGGCCGCCGAACCGATGGATACGGTAGAGGTGATATATACGTATCGACCCGGGCAACGACAGGCGATCCATGGGGAGAAGCAATGAATCTCGGGCCAATTGTCAACGGATCAGATTGGGATACTGCCCCGGACATCTCGGCCGACGGTCTTGCGCTCTTCTTCTCCTCCACCCGAGCCGGTGGATCAGGCGATTTTGACTTATGGGTAACGACACGGGCGACGAAAGATGATCCCTGGGAAGAACCGGTGAATCTTGGGCAGACTGTCAACAGTTCGGCTGAAGACTTTGCCCCGAGTATCTCGGGTGACAGCCTGTCGCTCTACTTTAACTCCAATCGGCCAGGTGGACATGGGCTACACGACATCTGGGTGACGAGGCGAGCAACGAAAGATGAACCCTGGGGCACGCCGGTGAATCTCGGATCCATTGTAAACAGTTCGCGTGATGAGGCTATGCCCGACATCTCGGCTGACGGCCTGACACTCTTCTTTTGCGATTTCATGGGAGCACCACAGAGGCCCGGCGGTTATGGTGGTCAGGACATATGGGTTACGACGCGGGCATCGACAACCGAACCCTGGGGAGAACCAGTGAATCTTGGTCCAATTGTCAACAGTTCGTCATTTGACTTTTCGCCAAACATCTCGGCCGATGGTTCTACACTCTACTTTACCACCGACCGTGGTGGTGTTGAGCTTTTCGAGGTGGTAGACATTTGGCAGGTGGCAATCCTGCCGGTCGTTGACTTCAACGGCGATGGAAAGGTAAACACCGATGATTTATTGATACTGATTGACAATTGGGGCATAAATGAGCCGCTCTGTGATATTGGCCCGACGCCGTTTGGCGATGGCATCGTGGACTTTAAAGACCTCGAAGTATTTATGAGCTACTGGGAGAAGGATAATATCCCAGAAATTCCGGAAGAAGAACTGTAAATAAATGCAGGCAAGGGACCTTCTTGTTCTACCTGATTGCTGACGTTCGTATATACGACCGGGCCCTGAGCGCAGAGGAGGTCGCGGAGCTGGCACGTTAGGACGGCACGTGGAATATCGAATCCTTCGACCCTGCTCAGGACAGGTATCGAATAAGGAATGTCGGATTGTGGAGTTGGGAGCGGGACTTCGCTCGAAATGAAATAGACTACTGCCCTGCCAAGTGTGCTTTGGGGTTTGTCATTCCGCACCCGTTCGGCTTTCCCTTCGACTCCGTTCAGGGCTATGGCTAATTCAGGGCAGGCTTTGATGCGAACTCCAGCACCGTCAATAAATAGAATTGGTTTAAATCATTTTTGCATCAATATATCGAATACGTAAAGCGCGTACGCGCTTTACGTATATGTTTTTTAGCGGTTGATTGTTAAGGCCAAACAAAAGGATAAACAAGGAGAACATCACGCCGAAAAAGGTGTTATGTAGTGCCGGAAAAATCAGACACATCTTCTGATTTGCCTTTTTGTGCCATCATTTTATATCGAAAAAACAGCTTTTGTGGTTAAGCCCTTGTAAGAAAGTTTTTAGACAATCAAAACGATTTGTCATTCCCGCGAAACTTGTCCTCGACTCTGATCGGGGAGTGGGAATCCAGAAATAATTCTATTTGAACCAAATCCTCAATCAGATTATTGTCTAAAAAAACTTATTCCAGGCAACTTAAAAAGTTTAATTTAGCGCTTGTTTGAAAATATGAAATAATGTTTAATTGCAGCTTTAATTATCGGAAAAACAATTGTAAGTAGGATAGCTTGTTTTAGTGAGGTGAACCGAGATGGCGGATTTGAAGGCGTTAGCTGATGCAGTTATAAAAGGCGACCAAAGCACGGCAGTGGAAATTACCAAGGCGGCTCTCGAAGAGGGCACAGCGGCTAAAGATGTTCTCGAAGAGGGACTAATTGCAGGTATGGATGTTGTTGGCGCTCGTTTCAAAAATAATGAGATTTACATACCTGAGGTGCTTATTGCTGCACGGGCAATGAAAATGGCGATGGAAATTCTTGAGCCGGAGCTTATCAAGGCCGGCGTCGAGCCGGTCGGAAAGTTTCTTATAGCAACCGTCCAGGGTGATTTGCACGACATCGGCAAAAATTTAGTGGCAATGATGCTCAAAGGAGCGGGTTTTGAAGTTATTGACCTCGGCGTTGATGTCAGCCCTGAAAAGTTTGTTGAGCAGGTAAAGACTAAGAGTGTCCAGATTGTCGGCATGAGCGCTCTTTTAACTACGACGATGCCCGGCATGGAAAAAACTATAAAAGCACTGAAAGAGGCCGGTGTTTCGGCCAAGGTTATGATAGGCGGCGCGCCGGTAACACAGGGTTACGCAGACAAAATTGGCGCCGACGGCTACGCTCCCGATGCCGCTTCGGCTGTCGATATGGCTAAAAGCCTCGTTGCATAAAAAAGTACACGAGAAAATAAGTGCACAAGAGCATAAGTGCACAAGGCAAAAGTAGGGGCTATCTTAATTTTATACCAAATTTAGTTAATGATTGACGACCAGTTGCGACGCTTCGCGGCAACAAGTTGCCAGAGTTTGTCATTCCTGCGAAGTATGTGTTTAGCCAGGGAAAAACCAGCCCCAAAGCCTTCGGCTTTGAGGATGCCACCCAATAAAATTACTAAAGAATGTGTGGCAGCCTCAAGCGCAGGACTCCAGCAAAGCGGAGTCCAAGCTTGGGGATGGCCATTTAAGCCACACTTGGCTAAACACGTACCCTGCGAAAGCAGGAATCCAGGTTCTCTATGAGTATTATATGCAATTCTTTCTGTAATTTTTAATACTGTAATTAGTATTACGTCCCGGTCTTTGCTTCGCGGTTTTCTTTGATATTCTTGGGAGCGAGAAAAATCATAAAACAGCCGTTTTATACGGCTGTTTTTTTGCGCCCTATTTTGGTAAAATGGACACTTGGTTATGCGAAAGATAAAGAGTCAAAGTTTAGCTCAGCTGCTGCTGCAGCTTCGATTTACGCCTGAAAACAAGCGTCGCGCACAGCTTGACGCCGTGGAGGAGCTTTATGCGGTTATCGAGCCGGATAAGGAATATCCTTTTGAGTTTGTATGCTTTCGTATTACCGGTTTTCATCCTACAGGCTCGGGTGCGGACGAAATCATAAAAGGTGATGAGCTGTTGGATGACCTGCGGATTTTTATCTCCAGGCTGAGCAGCCGGCTTGCTCGTCCCGTTGCCGAGCAAGACCAAAAAATTTACACTATCGAAGAGCTTGCAGAGACTTTAGGGGTTTCGACAAAAACCATATACCGCTGGCGAGAACGAGGTCTGCTTGCAAGAAAATTTATTTTTGATAACGGCAAGAGACGGTTCGGCTTTTTGCAGTCAACGGTCGATAAATTCCTCAATGCAAACCCCGAACTTGTCACTATGGCCAAAGGCTTTTCGCGACTGACGGATGAGCAAAAGCAGCAGGTTATAAAGCAGGCAGCAAAACTTGCCGCCGAGACGAACCTCTCCCGCCACCAGATTATAAACAGGATAAGCGATGAAACCGGCAAGTGCCACGAGACCATTAGGTACACACTGCTAAATTACGAAAAGTCCAATCCTGATAAACCTATTTCTACACAGCCCACCGGTGTAATTGAACCGGCGCAGGCCGCCGAGATATACAGGCTGTTCAAACAAGGCTGTAATGTAAAAGACCTGATGAAGCAATTCAAGAGGAATAAAAGTTCGATATATCGGATTATAAATCAACGAAGGGCCAAGGCACTTTTAGCCCGAAAGATTGAATACATTCCAAGCGAAGAATTTCTCGAAAAAGATGCCGAAGGGAAGATTTTGGCAAAGCCAATCGATAATACAGAGCTGCTCACCCGCAAGGATGTTGTCCTTGGGACTCCGCCGCAAGGCGTCCCTTACGGGACTTACGGAGAGCCGCTCGAATTGGCCCGCGGTTCCCTGCCGGAGTATTTGCAGACCTTGAAAAATTCTCCTGTGCTCAATAGAGAGCATGAAGTCGAGCTGTTCCGCAGATATAATTATCTCAAATTCTTGGCCTGCCGAACTCGCACCGGCATAAAGCCGGCTCGCGTCTCCGGCGTAACACTAAGTCAGATAGAAAACTATTTAGCCCAGGCCGAAGAGATAAAAAGAAGAATAATTGAAGCGTACCTGCGTCTTGTGGTCAGCGTTGCACGCAAACATACAGCGGGCGTTGCAAGTTTGCTTGACTTGGTCGGTGAGGGTAATATCTCGCTGATGCAGGCGGTTGAGAAATTCGATTATACAAGGGGCTTTCGGTTTGCCACTTTCGCATCCTGGATAATAGCCAAGGATTTCGCCCGTAAGGTTCCTTCGCAGACCAGCCGGCTCGACAAAGCCACGACAGCTTCGCTGGCAAATATCCATCGCGAGTTGAGAGCCGAAGATGCAGCCGATTTCGCGGCAATGGAACAAGCTCACCGAAGCCTGACCCAGGTTATCGAGGACAATCTCACCGAACGCGAGCGGCATATAATCTTGAATCGTTTTGGCCTGGTCGGCTCACCGATAAGGAAAGAGACAAAGACCTTAAAGCAAATCGGCGAAGAGCTCGGCTTGAGTAAGGAAAGAGTCCGCCAGGTCGAGCTGATTGCCCTGCAAAAATTGAGACAATCTCTGAGCAGCGAAGAATTCGAGCTGCTGACCGGCTAATTTTCAATAGGTGGCTCTTTGCCGGCCAGCTCGGCGATTTGAAGCTGCAATTGCTTTACCTCTTTTTGAACGTTAAGTTTTGCATCTACAACCCAGTACCACAGTTTCATCAAGATTGTAGAATTGAAGCCAATCATAAGAAAAATCGCCCAGGAAATCATACCTCTTGTATCCCCGGTTGTGCGTAAGCCGATATAACCTCCGGCCATCATACCCAGGCTTAACAGAAAGAATATCCAAAAGACTAATTTCGCCCTTAGCAAATTTTTTTCACACCACATTTGTATTAGCTCCTTTCTCAATGTTTCGCTCTTGGCAGCATCAAAAACGCCGTTTTTCTCTAAAACTTTTTTTAACTGTTTTTCCAGTTTATCCATTTTAATAACGCTCTGGTACTACCTCATGATATTGGTAAAGCTTTATTAAGTTTATAAACATCAACGGCTGATTCCAGCACGCTGTTACGCTGCTCGGCCCAGTCTTGACGTACAAGGTCGCTGACATGAACCGGATACAAAATATATCTCAAAACACTCCAAACCTCGTTTGTCAGAGACAACGCCATCGCAGGTGTTTCGTCCAGCAACGAATAATGCACCCTCGTCCAGTTGTACAAGTCCCGCCACAGCCATATCGAATACTGCAGCAGCTCTTCCAAATGAGAACCAGCGTGAGTACGTCTTATCAGACGAGCCTGCTGCCCTCTTATCGTGCCGTTGAGTCGTTCCACGTGAGAGGTGTTGATCTTTTGCCCGATACCCAGGTCTTGAATTCGTTTCACGATTTCCTTCTTTTTGCCAAACAACGCCTTGCTCGATACCTTCAACAAATTGCCTTTGTTGTCTCGAAGTTTCTTTACCACGCCTACCTGCAAATCCACAGGCGGTTTGAGACGGGGATACTTGAATCTGCCCCTGCCGTTTTTGCGACGGCAATGTTTGATATTGCCACCACCGGAAGGCATGTGCACTGACCATATCAACAATAACGGCCTGGATAACAGAAAAGCAAACCTGCGCCTCGCAACTCCGGCACAGAACGCAAGAAACAGAAGAAAAATGACCGTTAAAACCTCTTCAAAGTACAAAGGCGTCTCTTACCACGCAGGCCAGAGAAAATGGTGCGCAGCCATTCGAGTCAACGGCCAATACAAATATTTCGGCCTTTTTCAAAACGAAATCGACGCCGCCCGCGCATATGATAAAGCGGCTAAGAAATACCACGGAGAATTTGCTGTTTTGAATTTCAAATCCCCACACGTCGCTGGCGGGGACCTAAAATAGAAATATTTAGCCCCCAAATTTATTTCATCTTTCTTATTTTCTAAACGAAAAGATCTTGTAAGGCCTCAAACCACAGGTGGTGATAATTGTTCAATCTCCTTAGTGAATTCATAATCACCATCTACTTCCGATGTTCCGATATGTACCCATACAGACCTTTCACCACGTCTTCCTCAGCATCCTCAAAAAATATTCCACGCCCCTCGCTTTGCTTATTGGCTTCAACCGGATGAATCTTGGCTACAGAGGCTTTTAAAGTAAATTCATACTTTGGCTTCGGTTGTCCGATTTCAACGATGGGTATTATATTTACTACAAGTTTCTCGCTTTCTTTTCGGGTACACTTTTTGCTGTAGAGTCCTCGAAAGCTTAAACTCTCCCCTTCACAGTTGCATTTTTTATCGTCAGGAAGAATACATTCAACATGTACGCGACCATCTTCCCCCTCCAATCTACGAAAAACCCGACAATTGCGCTTACCAGCATGTTCTTCGTCCTCAAGAGGTGCGAATATTTTTGAACAAAGCTCATCGTATGCTTTCGGTTTCAAACAGATTAACGCTTTCTCGCTATTCTCTACAGCTTGTTCTAAAATGCTCATTAACGATTGGATATCTAGCCAAAATACTTTGTGCTTTAATTCTCTCAGCTTGAGAAGTAAGTCAAGCCCGAAATACTGTGGAAAAAGAAATGCGCGTTTTATACTATTATCAAAAATAATCTGCCAGACTTCTCGATTCTTTTTTGGATCAAGGCTCAAAAGCATCTCTAAAATCTGACGAGCAAGATAGTGTTCATATTCTTCATCAACCATTATTTGCTCAATTATCGTCCCAATGCGATTTAAGTGTGGTCGATCTACTCGCCATATTGTATGTTTTAGTGTCCCTACCATATCCTTCTGGATATCCCTGGTGAAACATCCCTCTGGTGGCATTCTGAATACGTCCGACAACAGCCATAAGAAACGCGTATACGTCTCTGGGCGAGCATCAGGTTCAGAAAGCGATACCTTTTCCATTACTTGCCTGAACAGGTCATAGTTTCCGTTCGCTCCTACCGATCCGAGAATCTCATCGGCATAGCGCCGAATGTTCTCCAAGATTTGCGCCAGAACGTGGTCTTCCATATTATCTATCTCGTTGATGATTTTACCTAAAGTCTCCCTTTGTTTTTCGGAGTTAATGATTCCACTAATTATTCGTACGTCTGGCCAACCTTGAACAATCCTTTCCAGCCTTGCAAGCTGCTCTTTCGCTTTAAGCCTAAGGTTTCTTTGTTCGAATGCCCAAACAAAAAACGTTGTTAACGGAAAGCAGTAACCGATGTACTTTAGATTCTTCTTGAAAGGTTCCCCATACCTTGCGAGCAGTACAAACAGACCACAACTTATGCACCATAAAACTAATGCAGCACTACCAGCCAATAGATTAATCGTTGACTGCTCTGAAATTACGTTTCTCAACAACCAGGCGATGAAGAAGAATGAGATTGCAGATATAAAAAAGGCAAGCAAATTAACAAATATCGCAAGCGCTATGCTCCGCCCGATACTTTGCCCCTTTTTCGCTTTTTTAGCCATTTTATCCTCCTTGATAGAACCTTAGTTCCATGTTCTATTTTCTTGCCAAAGTCCCACCATCAATCAGGGAAAATAAAGGGCTATTCGTGTTCAAAAATGCTATCTCTCCCTCACCCATCCCCAAAATCTGAATTGACCATAAACGAATAATATAATGTTGAGAAAATTTCTTATTTTTAACCTAAAAACCGCTTTCATGTGCGAACTACTTCAATTGCCGGTACCCGACCATTACTTAAAACTTTATCACCAAAAAACTTCTCGCTTAAAGCCAACTTCATTGCTCGCTTCCTCGAAGTCGTTAGCGAAATTATAGCTGTCACTCTAAGACCTGCAAGCAATTTTCAAAAAAATCTAATGTTTTTCTAGCTTTTTCCTAACACCAACCCCAAAAATCTGCGTTATCCCCCTGTTTTCTATCATTATGTCAATATATGTCACAGCGCTCTGTCATTTTGTCTTCTATAAAGATGGCCGTTCTGCAGTTGCAAATGTAGACTACAAATTTTGAAAAAAAAAGTAAAAAATTGAAAAAATCTGCGAAATCAGTGTTTGCATAAAGGTTTTATCCGATATATAATTGTGGATATGAACGAAAATCATACATTTTGTTCTGCAATTCAGGTTGCTATCAGCCTTAGCCTGCTGCTATTGCGCCGTAAGGCGCAATAACACACTTTCCCCATCAAAACTCTATTTTTATCCTTATTTATCGTAAATTCGTGGCAATTTAACACTGCTTGCGGCATAATTAGCCGCAATCGGCATAAAATTTTGGAGAAAAAGCAAATGTCCAAAGAAAAAGTTCAAATTTTCGACACAACTTTACGCGACGGCGAGCAGGCGGCCGGGACCCGTTTGGGAGCGAGAGAGAAGCTGGAAATCGCCCGGCAGCTGGTTCGGCTGAACGTCGATATAATAGAGGCGGGGTTCCCGGCCTCCTCACCCGAAGATTTCGAGGCTGTGCGTTTGATATCCGAACAGATTGAAGGGCCTATTATTTGCGGCCTGACCCGGGCCATAAAGGACGATATCGAAACTTGTCAGAAGGCCCTGAAAAAAGCCAAACGCTCGCGTATCCATACGGGTATCGGCGTCTCCGAGATTCACATCGCGGGCAAATTCGCAGATGACAAATACGGCAAGACAATGGGCGAAAAGCAGGTCACTATCCTGAAGATGGCCGTCGAGGCGGTCAGGCACACTAGGCAATATACCGACGATGTCGAGTTTTACGCTGAAGATTCCGGGCGGGCCGACCGGGCCTTTCTTTATGAGATTCTTGAGGCCGTTATTGATGCCGGGGCCACCGTTGTCAACATCCCCGATACCACAGGCTATTCCATGCCCGAACAGTATGGCGCTCTTATCCGGGACATACGAGCCAACGTGCCGAATATTGCCAGGGCGACAATCAGCGTGCATTGCCATGACGATTTGGGAATGGCCGTAGCTAATTCGCTGGCAGGCATAAAGAACGGCGCACGGCAGATGGAAGGGACCATAAACGGCGTCGGTGAGCGGGCCGGCAACGCAGCCATCGAAGAGGTGGTAATGGCAATCCATACCCGCCACGACTTCTTTGAGGAGGTGGAGACAAACATCAACACCCGCGAGTTCTATCGAACTTCCCACATGGTGGCGGATATGTTAGGTATGCCCGTTCCCGCCAATAAAGCGGTTGTGGGACGCAATGCTTTTGCCCACAGCTCCGGCATTCACGTGGACGGGTTTTTGAAAAAACGGGAGACTTATGAGATTATGAGGCCTGAGACCATCGGGCTTGACCAGAGCCGTGTTGTTCTGACGGCACGCACGGGACGTCATGGCCTTCAACATCGCCTCGAAGAGATGGGATACACATTATCTAAAGCAGAGCTGGACAAGACATACGAACGATTCTTGGCCGTTGCCGACAAGAAAACAGAAGTCTTTGACGATGACCTCGCGGCCATCATCAGCGACGAGATTCACGTGCTTGCGGAGCCGATGTATGAACTGGTGTACCTGCATGCTACCGGAGGTTCCGGTACTTTGCCCACCGCAAGTGTCAAAATAAAAACTAAAGATGAAATGAAACAGGCCGCTGCCTGTGGTGACGGGCCGGTGGATGCAGCGTATGAAGCGATAAGGCAAGCCACGGGCCTTTCACCAAAGCTCGAAAACTATACAATCAGAGCTGTTACCGGCGGCAAAGAGGCGCTCGGCGAAGCCACGGTCAGAATCAAAGACGACGGCAGAACCTTCATAGGCCGGGGCATATCCACTGATATAATCGATGCAAGCGGGAAGGCGTATATCGATGCCATCAACAGAATGGTCGCGGCAAAGGGCGGAACGCCGGAACTCAAAGTAGAACTTTGAGGAAAGTCAAAAATTAAAATCACAATGTAAATTGACAGATGAAAAAGAAAACACGGTAGTAGTTATGTGGATTTCCGCTCCCCGGTCGTGGTCGAGGACGAGTTTCGCGGGAATGACACACAGGGGATAAACCTATGGGAATGACCCCGCAGCAAATAGGCTGCTGAGGCAGTTTGGTACGGGGTAAGCAATACAGAAGAAATGACACGTGATGGATAGGGATAAATAGTTATGGGTATGACAATAACAGAGAAGATATTGGCAAAGGCAGCCGGTAAGGATAAAGTTGTGCCGGGTGAGCTTATAGATGCGAAGATTGACATCGTTCTGTGCGTTGATGTTACGACACCGCCGGCTATCTCGATGCTCGAGGAAAAAGGTATCGATAAGGTGTTCGATAGGGAAAGAATCGTTGTAACGCCTGACCATTTTCAGCCGGCCAAGGACATCAAAAGCGCAGAACTCCACAAACGACTCGACGACTGGGCAAAACGGCACAAAATAAAATACTACTACAAGCTCGGCAGGGCCGGCGTCTGTCACGCACTACTGCCGGAACAGGGACATATTCGGCCGGGCGAGGTTATTGTCGGGCCCGATTCGCACACGTGCACATACGGAGCATTCGCAGCTTTCAGCACAGGCATCGGCTCAACGGATGCGGCGGCGGCAATAGCGACGGGACAGCTTTGGTTCAAAGTGCCGGCTTCGATGAAGTTTGTCCTCAACGGCTCGCTTGGGCCCGGCGTTTATAGCAAAGATGTTATCCTTACTGTCATCGCAAGGATCGGCACGGACGGAGCGCTTTATAAGGCGATGGAATTTGTCGGGCCGGCCCTTGCTGATATGTCGATGGAAGCGAGAATGACCATAATGAATATGGCCATCGAGGCCGGTGCGAAAAGCGGCATAATCGGTTTCGACGATGTAACAAAAGAATATCTCGACGAACGTCTGAAAGACAAAAAATATTACACCGTCTATGAATCCGACAGTAATGCGCAATACGATGTTAGCGAAGAGTTTGACTGCTCAGCTATCGAGCCGATGGTTGCTCTGCCGCATCTGCCGAGCGGGGGCGTGCCTATCGGCGAATGCGCCGGCAAAGAGATGGACCAGGCGTATATCGGGAGCTGCACGAACGGCCGAATCGAAGATTTGCGAATTGCAGCAAAAATCCTCAAAGGAAAACAGGTCGCAATCCGCACGATAATTGTGCCGGCTACACCAACTATCTGGAAGCAGGCTAAAGATGAAGGACTATTCGATATATTCTATGATGCCGGCTGTGTAATAGCCGCGCCGACCTGCGGGGCGTGCCTTGGCGGCTTTATGGGCGTGCTGGCCGCGGGCGAAAAGTGCGTCAGTACAACCAACAGGAACTTCGTTGGTAGAATGGGACATCCTGAGAGCGAGGTCTATTTGGCCAGCCCGGCAACGGCGGCAGCAAGCGCGGTAGAGGGGAAGCTTACCGACCCAAGACGCTATTTTGAATAACGAATGACGAATAACGAATATCGAATAATGAATATCGAATAACGAATATCGAATAATGAATATCGAATGACGAATATCGAAGAAGAAGGACGATTATGGCGAAGGCAGTTTATTTTGGTGGGGCAAGCCTTTCAACTGATTAGTGATTATTGATAATTGATTGTTAATGGATTCCTGCTTTCGCAGGAATGACACATTAGTGCCGTAAGGGGAATAAATATTACAGTTGAGAGAGTTAACATTTAGGTGAAGATTATGGCAAAAGCTCACGTTTATAAAAGGGATCACATTAATACGGATGAGATTATACCGGCGAGGTATCTGAATACCGATGATGAAGCCGAACTTGCGAGTCATTGTCTGGAGGATTTGGACAAAGAGTTCGTCAATAAGGTCAAAGAGGGAGATGTGATTGTGGCCGGTGAGGATTTCGGTTGCGGCTCTAGCAGAGAACACGCGGTCTGGGCTATTCGCGGGGCGAAGGTCCAAACCGTTATTGCAAAATCCTTCGCACGAATCTTCTATCGCAATGCCATTAACAACGGCTTCTATATTATCGAATCGCCGGATGCGCTGGATAAAATCAACGACGGCGATGAGCTGCAAATTGATTACAAAAACGGCTTGATTAAAAACAAAACAGCCGATATTGATGTCAGCTTTGAACCACTGCCGGACTTTGCGCTTGAGATAATCGAGGATGGCGGACTGCTGGAGCACGTTATAAAAATTAAAAGTTAAAAATCAAAATGCAAAACACCTTTTAAGAAATCCTAATATCTAAATCCTAAATTCTAAACAAATTCAAATTACAAAATTTGAATGTACAAAACGGGAATTTTTATTTTAAAATTAAAATGCCAAATTTGGAATTGCAGACTGTCGGGATTTTTTCTTGCCTTAGGTGCAATCTCGGTCATAATATAATTAGCAGGGGCGGATATTTTTTACTACTGATATACAAACATCACTGCATTGGAAATAGTTCGGTCGGTTTGAGTAATAAAAAGCGTTATATATTATTATGTTAGAGTCATAAAAAACATGATTGATTTAATCCAAATCATTACACCGTGGATCGCCGTGATATCTGCCATTGTTGCTGGTTTTGTCGCATATAGAAGCCAGCTAAGGCTAAAGGCTTTTGAATTGCTTCTGAGCAGACGGTCCGAGCTTCTTAAAGCCATAGAAGAGCGGATCGAGTTCTATAGGGAAGTTATCATGGAGCTTGATTCTGGAAAGGATGAATGCCCGCACCTGGATCGCTTTTGCAGGACTGAATTCCATGAAGGTTTAATCCTTTATCATCGTGCAAAAGGTGTAGCATTAGGTCCTTTAGCAGACGCTCTTATTGAAACATATTGGGCTGTAAATATGGAATCCATATCAGGCTCTTTGGATAGGATTGCTCTAAAAGGTCACCTTGAAAGGAAAATAAATAGCCTTGCAGCATTCTATGGATTTTCGCAGAGCAAAATATCACACGAAATAGAGGCATTGGCAATTTCTAAACTTAAAAGAATACTCAGGCTTGTTGGCATCAAGGAAAAACTAAAAGTTGAAAAAGAACCTAAGAAAAGTCGGAGAGGCGAACAAATCCCTTCTGCGGACAGTGCGAAAGGCCCGCGTCCACAGAGCTAATCGTTATCAACCGTTGTTTGTGCGTCTGAGGCGGATGAATTTTTAATCAGTTCGGTGATATAGAGCGGGTTCATCGACAGGTTTGAAATGACGACGAGGAGAGATTGCCGCGTTGGCCTGCGGCCTCCTCACAATGACAAATAGGATTTAGGATTTGTGGGGCAAGTCCCACACTACGGCTTGTCGTTATAAACTAAAAAATAAAGGATAATTATGGCTGCATACATGATTGCAAATATCGAAATTAATGATGCTGAAAAAATAAAGGAATATTTGAAAGCAACTCCTGAAGTAGTGAAAAAATATAGTGGACGTTTTTTGGTACGCGGTGGAGAATTTTGGGTTGCAGAAGGACACTGGACTCCCAAGCGGCTGGTTGTTTTAGAATTCGAATCATATGAAAAAGCAAAGGAGTTTTGGCATTCGGAAGAATATAGGCCTTTAAAAAGACTGAGGCAATCTTCAGCAAACACTGATATGATATTTGTTGATGGGATATCAAAAGAAATGTCAGATATGTTGAATTTATAAACAATAGGAAAGGTGTTAAAAAGACAGCAAAGATTATACCATAGCTAAATTTAATGATATGAAAAAGCACGTTACGACATGCTCACAGAAAGAACGTTAAGTGCAGCCTGAAAGGGGCAATTATGGATAAATTTGAATTAATCTGCGAAGAGATATTATCCTTGATTGAGGAATGGGAGCCAAAACTAACGTCGCTCGACAATGATGTTATTACCGAACGACGTAACAGTCAAAATCGCACCATCAAGCAAATTACAGGACACATGGTGGATTCAGCCTCTAATAATACGCATCGAATAGTTCACCTGCAATACCAGGAAAGTCCCGTGATATTTCCGGATTATGCAAATCTTGGGAATAATGACAGGTGGATTGCCATTCAGAACTATCAGGAGGAAGAATGGAACGACCTGGTTCAATTATGGAAATATACCAACATGCATATTGTCCACGTGATAAAGAATATAAATATTGAAAAACTAAATAATGTCTGGATATCCGGTTTAAATGAAAAAATATCACTCGAAGCCATGGTTGTTGATTTCCCGCGGCATTTCAAACTACATCTTGACGAAATAAATGAATTAATAAACAAAAAATAAATGCACTTAATACGATGCTTACCCCATCCGCCGGTCTTCAGTGGTGCGAGGTATCGCACCCTACATAGAAAAACTTCAATCGCTTCGCTCATTCAGTGGCTGCCACACCTCACCCATAGATTTTCTTGATAAACAGGTGCCTGGAGAGTATAGTATTGGCAATTAGAAAGAACGAACGCCGCGTAAAACGCGGGGCTAAATATCTGGATTCCTGCTTCCGGGCCTGTTGCCAAAGTTCAAAAGGAACGTTTTGAGATTGCCGCGCGATTCTTCGAATTGCTCGCAATGACCTGAAAATGCACTTTGCGTAATTGCGAGGAGCGTAGCGACGAAGCAATCTCGACTTTTTCAACAAGCCCTTCCGCGGGAATGACAACTGAGAAGTGTGCAGATATTTCGACAAGGAGATTTGAAAGTGGCGAAGAGTTATAAGATAGCTGTGATACCCGGCGATGGGACCGGGCCGGAGGTGATTGCTGAGGCGGTGAAGGTATTGAAGGTGGCGGCGGAAAAGTTCCAGTTCAAGGCTGCCTTAACGAATTTCGATTTCGGCGGTGAAAGATATAAAAGGACCGGCGAAACCCTGCCCGATAGCGCCATCGAAGAGCTTCGCAAATTCGATGCAATACTGTTAGGTGCAATCGGGCACCCGGACGTGGCGCCGGGTATCCTCGAAAAGGGTATTTTACTCAAAGCACGCTTTGAATTGGACCAGTATATAAATCTGCGTCCGGTTAAGCTTTATCCTGGCGTAGAGACGCCGTTAAAAAACAAAGGGCCCGATGATATAGACTTTGTCGTCGTTCGCGAAAACACCGGCGATATGTACACAGGGACGGGCGGTTTTACAATGAAAGGAACGCCGAATGAAGTGGCGGTGCAGTCGGCTGTTTATAATCGGTTTCAGGTTGACCGCTGTTTGAAGTACGCATTCGAATATGCACGCAAATACGGCAAGAAGGCGCGCGGCAAAGGCGATAAGAACATCCTCGCTCTGTGCGGCAAGACCAACGTGCTGACCTATATCTACGACCTGTGGGAGCGGGCCTTCCACGAGATGGGCAAGGCCGAATATCCCGATATTAAAAGAGAGTATTATCACGTTGACGCTACGTGTATGTGGATGATCAAGAACCCCGAATGGTTCGATGTTATCGTAACCGGCAATATGTTCGGTGACATCATCACCGACCTCGGTGCGATGGTTCAGGGTGGTATGGGCATCGCGGCGGGCGGAAATATCAACCCCGAAGGCGTCAGCATGTTCGAGCCGATCGGCGGCAGCGCACCGAAATATACCGGCAAAGGTGTCATCAATCCATTAGCTGCCATTTGCGCTGCGCAAATGATGCTTGAGACGTTGGGCGAGGAAAAGGCCGCCGAAAGGCTCGAAAATGCGGTCAAGTTTGTAACCGCCAACAAGCTAAAAAGCTTACAGGCGGGCCGAATGGGTTACTCAACAAGCCAAGTCGGTGACCTTGTGGCGGAGAAGGTAGTTGAATAAAAACCGCGGATACCCACCTGCGCGGGCACAAGTTTCGCGGATTGCACGGAGAGGAAAGCAGATGAAATTTGAAGCACAAAGTTTGAAGCGAAGAAAAGCACGAAATAGTTAGCAGTTAATTGGCGAATTAGTTAATTAGAGATTGGCTAATATGATATTAAGATAGCTGGAAATCAGGTTGTAGGATGTCGGCGATCAGGATAACAGGGAAAACTAAAGTAGTAAAGTTTTTAATTAACTGATTAGTTCCTGTTGCGGATAGAGTATTTGTCATTCCCGCCCCGCATCGTGTGCGGGATAAACTCCAGCGGGAATCCAGTTTTTTCGCTCTGGACCCCTGCTCCTTCGACTTCGCTCAGGACAGGTTTTGCAGGGGTGACATCGTCGGTTTTTGTTTTCCGCAACAGATACTAATTAACTGTTTTGTTTCGGATTTCTATATTCTTAATTCGAGATTTTCAGGAAGATGCCAGCTAATCTTACACCGGAATATTTTAAGGCTGAGAAGTGGTTTCGAAGTGCCGTAACCAACGAGGAGAAAATCCTGGCGCTCGAGCGTATGCTGGCCGTGATGCCCAAACACAAGGGCACCGACCATCTCAAGGCCGATTTGCGCAGGAAACTGAGCAAGCTCAAGGATGTAGCCACACAGAAAAAGGTCAGCAAACACGTCGATATTTTCCACGTTCCGCGCAGCGGCGCCGGACAGATAGTTATGCTTGGCGCACCGAACTGCGGCAAAAGCTCCATCTTAGCAGCGATGACAAACGCGAAGGTCAACGTAGCTGATTTTCCATTTGCAACGAGCGGTCCTGTGCCGGGGATGATGATGTTCGAGGATGTGCCGATTCAACTGGTTGATATGCCGCCGATTACCGCCGACTATAGCGCGCCGGGCCAGGTTGGAACGTACCGCAACTGTGATATGATTGCTATTGTGATTGACCTTTCCGCCGATGTGCGGGGGCAGATGCAAATATGTCTGGATTTTCTCGAATCGCGCAGCCTGCTTATCGACAGCGAGACACCCGCGTATGACCCACAGGGAAACGCGCTGGGGAAAAAGGTGTTCTGTATATGTACTAAATCCGATATCGCCAAACCTGATGCTCTCCAGAGGCTGAAGAAGTCCTGCAAATATTCTTTTGAATTTGTCGAAATTTCAACCACGACGGGTGAGGGGCTCAAAGAGCTATCGGCGAAGTTTTTCAAACTTTTGGGGATAATCCGCATTTATGCCAAGCCGCCGGGCAAACCCGCGGATATGACAGAACCGTTCACACTGCCGGTCGGCTCAACGATTATGGACCTGGCTATGGCCGTTCACCGCCAGTTGGCTGAGAAGCTTAGATACGCAAGAATCTGGGGCACGGGCGTCTATGACGGCCAAAACGCCCAGCGAAATCACGTCCTCAACGATAAAGATATTATCGAGTTGCATTTTTCGTAGCTTGATTTACTGAAAATAAAACCGGAGTTTTTTATGGAATGCCAGAAAGAACAAAATCTAAAAAATTGCAATTGTACATATCCCTGTGACAAAAAGGGGGTTTGCTGTGAGTGTATAAGCTATCATTTATCGATTAAGCAATTACCCGGCTGCTGCTTCCCTGACAATGTCGAAAAAACCTATGACCGCAGCTTTAAGGCCTTTGCAAACGCCTGGAAGTTGTAAAGAGTAATAGCCGTAGCGCATAAAAAAAGCCGGGCAAAATAAGGCCCGGCCTTCTGGATTATATTGCGTTTGGGTTTGTCTGCTATAGCTCTACGACCCCCGGCCTAGTGACCCCCTCGTAGTCTGGCGGGATGTTCGGCTCGAAGATGTTCGGATCCAGCTCCACATCCCACTGGAACTGGTCCATTACGCTCTCTGATTTCCACGCCTCTCCTTCATACTCGGCACTCATTTTACTTTCGTACAGAACGGGATACCCTGTTTCCACGCCGACCCACAACCGGAATTCCGCCTGAAGATTGTTGACCTCTCCCGGCAAGGGGCCAAAGCAAGCCGGGTCGGTAGTCTCAATGCCTTCGCACAATACTCCCTCGATGGTTTTCCGTCCGAGTTTCCTGTGCTCGCCGGACAGGATTGTCTGTACAAGGAAACCGGGATTCGTCCAGTCATCTCGCCACTCCAGGAAGAGTCCATTCTCGCTTTTCTTATACGTGGTAGTCACGTGGAGCTTGAGCATATGAAAGACGTCTATGAGAGTAGCTGTGTCGGAGGCTGTGAAGTCTACATAGCCGGTCCGGATAATCCGCCCGTCTTTGTAGAAGTCCTTCCGACAATATGTCGGTGAGGTGTATGTGATTGAATAGTCATCTTCATTAGACGGACTGAGATCAGTACATCGGACAATCAACCCCCGGCTTGCTCCCACTTTCCTGACGACTTCAGCCCAGACGACGCCGGAAGTCTTTTCGGTGCCGATGAATTCAAATAATCCCAGGACAACCAGGATAATAATCACCGCCGTAGCGACTAATTTTACAATTGGACTTTTCGTGATTGTTCTCCATATATTCGACTGGATGACAGCCGATTCTGTCTTTTCTGATTCGGCCAGTGCCCTGGAAATATCATTGTGGACTCTTTTGTCCAATTCGGGACTGGCTTTTAATTTCAATTTCTTAATCAATTCATTTATGTTATCTGCCGGTCTCATTTTTTCACCTCACCATCTAACATTGACCGCAGTTTATCAATTGCGTATCTGTATCGACCCTGTACGGTATTAATCGAGATATTCTGCTGTCGGGCGATTGTCCTGAATTTCATCCCGCTATACGAATGCAGGATTAAGGCTTCTCGCTGCTCATACGGTAGCTGCTCGATAGCCCAACTCAACTGAGACAGCTCTTCACCGAATATCGTGCTGAACTCAGGGCTGTTTGAATCGATATTGTCCTGACCTGTTTCATCCAACGCGATGTTATGATGTCTTTGTTTGGCTTTGTTTATGTTTCGTGCTTTGTTTGCAACGCAGGTTGCCAAATAACCTTTCAAATTCCCGGTAAGTCGAAACCTGCCGGAGGATTTGATAAATGACACAAAAACCTCGTGCACAACGTCCTCGGCGGCAGTTACATCATTTAAAAGAGCAGCCGCCAGCGTTACCAATTCGTCTTTGTACTTTTCATAAATTCCCCGCAGGGCATCGCGGTTACCACGATTGAACTTCCATATAAGCAGCTTATCTTCTAACATCGAAAAGTGACTTTCCTAAGCTTAGAACAATCGATTGTCGCTTATAAAACAACTAAGCAGGCCACTTTAGTATAAGAAAAATGGAATTTTTCTGCTATATTCCTTCATAAGCACAAGAACCTGGCTCAA
>JBAQFY010000429.1:0-1744 GCA_049287505.1 Sedimentisphaerales bacterium
GGCGAATCGGTTGACCTTGTATATCTTGACCCGCCTTTCAAAAGCGACCAGGATTATAACATCCTCTTCGCCGAACGCAACGGCAGTCAGGCCGCCGCTCAAATCAAGGCTTTCGAGGATACCTGGCACTGGGACAAGGTCTCTGCTGCGGTGTGATTTATCCGCCTGTGGCGGAAAGGAGAACTGAATTAGTCTTTGGTATTTGGCATTTAGTATTTCTAATTTGTTTCGGATTTCGATATTCGGATTTCGGATTTATCTATAAATCCGCGTAATGTGCGGCACTGATATAAAATACTTGCAGATAAAACTTAAATAATTGGCGCTTGCAATTCAAGATCTGGAGGCATTATCGTTGTCTGTTCTTGACGAAATAGCTAAATGGGGAAGCACTGAGTTACCTGCGTGGCAAAGCGACGCTGTTAGGCGATTGCTAACACAAGATTCGTTAAGTGCCACTGATGAGGAAGAATTGCTCCTCATGCTGAAAGCGAATTATAACCTTTTAACCTCTGGAGAAACGGCCCCAACTCCGCGCCCGCTGGATCCTGCAGATATCCCCGGAACTGAGGCTGCATCGGAGTTATTAACCCTCCTTGCAATGAAGGATTTGACGAATGTCAACGCTATCCCATCCGGATCCAACCCCCTTACCTTTGGCGACAAAGGCGTCACCATTATCTATGGTGACAATGCATCTGGCAAATCGGGATATGCCCGTGTTCTAAAGAAAGCGTGCAGAGCAAGGCATACAGAACCTATCTATCCAGATATTCGCGCACATGTGCCCACCAGCCCACCCAGTGCTTCGTTCGTCGTAAGTATTATAGGAAATAGCCAACCACAAGAGTTTCAGTGGGTGGATGGTACTAACGCCCATGAAATATTGGGCAGCATCTGTGTATTTGATTCCAAGTGCGCACGTATTATCATCGACGAAGACAATGAAGTGGTATACCTTCCATACGGTGCAAGCGTCTTTAACGACCTCACAACTCTCTGTCAGAAGTTTAGGGGTTCCCTCGAAGCAGAACGTCCTCAAGCAATCCCTATCACTGCACCCGATATCCCATTCAGCACACAGGCAGGAAAGTTTATCGCAGCCTTGAATGTAAGAACCACAATAGAAGATTTGAATGCCGCAACTAAATGGTCGCAGGTTGATGAAAAGAAACTACAAGATTTAATATTAGACATATCTAAAGCTACCGCTGAGGATCCTAAACAACAGGCCCTTCGGGTTCGCAACATCAGACAGCGTATCTTCGATATGAAAACAGGACTGGACAGCGTTGCGACTGCTCTGTCGGACGAATCAGTAGTGTCCCTGAGCAACAAAATATCTCAAGTCAAAACTGCAAAACGAGCGTTTGCCATCACCTCGCAGCAATCGCTACCCCAGGAACCACTTCCTGGTATTGAACAGAACGAGTGGAAAAAACTCTACAAAGCTGCAGAAGAATACTCTACTAAGGCTGCATATAAGGATAAGGACTTCCCTTTCACTGGTCCTGATAGTGTTTGTGTCCTCTGCATGCAACCATTATCACAGCAAGCCAAAGAGCGTCTTCAGCGATTTAAGTCCTTCATGGAGCAGACAACAAGAAAGCAACTGGAAACCGCCGAGGTAAACTTGGTAATCGCCTTGAAAGTACTCGCAGATATTGACTTAGAAATCCTCGAATCATATAAAGATGCCTTCGATGAGATCTCTACGCGGAACAAACCTTGCGCTGATTCGCTC
>JBAQFY010000430.1:0-17478 GCA_049287505.1 Sedimentisphaerales bacterium
CACTGGAACAGCTGGTGATAATGTTGGTAGCTGGGAATATAATGAGACCATCGGCTCAATCTACCCTGACGATAACTACGACCAAGATGGTGTTACCGGTCCCGACCACGCGAACCTCTAATGAGTACTCTAACGGTTGAGTAACAATGTTTACCTGAGGCTGACCAGGTTTAGCGAATAGCTGAGGCTGGTCAGCCTTTTTGAACAATATAGGGGAAGGGTAATGAAAGAGAAGACCCGCCTGTCGTATGTTGAAGTAGTAATTATAGCATTCGTGTTGAGCGTGGTGGCGACGACCTTTGTTCCGAAATTTATCGAAGCGAGCCCGGAAACCAAGACCTCCGATTTAATCGACGGACTTCAGCAGATGCGGGCTCAGCTTGATTTGTACCGTGCTCAGCACGAAAACAGCCTTCCTCCAGTTGATTCGTTCGAGAGTTTCAAAACTGCTATGACAACAAAGGCAGGACAGTACGGTCCGTATGTTGAGAAGGTACCTGTTAATCCTTTTAATAATCTCAACACGGTTCGGTTTGACGGCGAACCGGCAGGGGCGGGTAATGCCGGTTGGAGAGTTGATACAGAGACCGGTTTGTTCCAGGCCGACAATAATGCTGAGTATGCAGGTCTGTAAAAAGTTAATAAGCGGTTGTGTAATCAACGCAATGATGGCAAGCCAGTGATGAAGTCTGCGTAAATCGCGATATGAATAAACAGGCTGACCATGCTGAAGTAATTGCCGATAGCTGGTCAGCCTTTTTTTTAATGAAAGCAAAATAACAGGCAAACAGAAAGGACAGGTGATGAGAAGGTATGAAGAAAGCAAAAGCTTTCACACTTGTGGAGATTCTCGTAGTCGTAGTCTTGCTTGGCGTCATTGCTGTAATTGTCATTCCGACGGTTGCAAACAGCACCACATCAGCTAAAGACAGCGCTCTTGCTGTGGATTTGCAATTGCTTCGAAGAGTTATTCTGGTCTATAAGAGCCAGCACCTGGAAGTCGGGCCCGGTTATCCGAATGGCGATACGACTCAAGCACCTACCGAGCAGGCTTTTATTGACCAGACTACAATGGCAAGCAATACAAACGGTCAGACGGCTGCAATAGGAACTCCCGGTTTTGAACGTGGCCCTTACTTAATGAAGATACCTGTTAATCCTTTTGATGGGAAAAATACCGTTGAGGTTCTCGCGGATGGCCAGGCATTTCCGGCTGTTGCTGACAACAGCCACGGGTGGATATATAAGGCGGAAACCTCCGAGATACGGGCCGACAACACGGGAACCGACCAGAACGGGAAACAATACTACGACTATTAGCGGGACACGCGAGTCTGTAAAAATTTAATGGGCGGTTGTGTGTGGACGGCAAAATGGTAAATAAGAAACCAATAGTATAACTGGGGGCTAAATATGTGGATTCCCGCTTGCGCGGGAATGACAGAAATGTGCGGAATGGGAAGTAATCGTAAAAATCGCATGGGCTTTACCCTTGCTGAGGCGATGATGGCCACGGTTGTGTTAGGCATCGCCGCGGCTGGGGTGCTGCTTCCATTTTCAAGTGGGGAGGCGGTGCGGGCTGAAGGTATGCGCAGAACTTTAGGTGCGAAGTTAGCAAGCGACTTGATGGAAGAGATTACTAATACACCGTTCGAGCAGATAGTAGCCGGCTATGATGGTTATTCCGAGGCGGAGGGCCAGGTAAGGGATGCAAGCGGAGTGGTTTTTACCGACTCGAATTATGCCGGGTTCAGCAGAGACTTAATATGCGATTATGTTTATGTCCCGCAGGAAAGCGGGGCAGGCGTGCCGAAATATATTCGCGTTACGGTGCGAGTGTATTATCGCGGCAAAGAAATTGCGGCTATAAATCGACTTATAAGTAAATAAAAAATTCGAGATTAGAAACACGAAATACGAAACAAATTCAGATGACAAAAATACGAAACTCGAAACTGATTGTTTTGAACATTTGAAATTCGAATCCTTCGACGTTGCTCAGGACAGGTTTTGATATTGTTTCGGATTTTGATATTCGAGCTTCGGATTTATGCGAGATACCAGATGCGAGATACGAGATACAAGAATGCTTTTACATTAGTTGAGCTGCTGGTTGCTTTGATTGTTACCGGTATAGTTTTGGCAGCGGTGGTTACACTGACTTTTGCTGTGGGGGCGGCAAATGACCAGACGGATGATACGAGCCAAAAGCAGGCGCAAGTCCGTTTCGCGACGTTAAGGATTTCAGAGCTGATTCGACACTGCAAACTGATATGCGGCACGCCCGGCGATGATTTAGCTGTCTGGCGGGCGGATGATAACAATGACGGACAAATCAATATAAATGAATTGGTTTATATCGAAAGAGGAACAGGCTGTGATTATCTGAGGCTTTGTGAATTTCCTTCGTCCGATACTTCGCCGGTAAACTTGAGCGACATTGAAACGCTCTCAACAAGTAGTTACAGCGTTACCTACGTTCCGTTGATACCGCAATGCAGCAATGTACAGTTTGGCTTTCTTCCTGAGTTACCGCCGCAGAGCAGGTTTGTGAGTATCTCATTTGACGTTGTTGAGAATGATATTGCTCATCGGTATCAGATAAGCGCTGCACTTCGCGGCTGGGCGGGAAATCTGCTCAATGATACAGGAGATAGTCTCGTAAGTGACGATGATTAGTATGATGAGTACCAAAAAATATAAAAACAGCCGGCAAGGGGCAGCACTGCTTGTAGTGCTGTTTATCGTTATGGTGATAACTATTTTGTCGTTGGGCTTTTTGTCGCGAAGCGATGTGGAATTAGCCTGCGGCCGGAATATGGTACTTCGGACGCAGATGGATTATTTGTCTGAATCGGGTTTGGAGCACGCCAGAGGCCTTATCCTTAATCCGCAGGATGTTGTTTCAGAATACTGGACAGGAGCCGCAGGTCAGCAGCTGGTCGCAGGGAGTGATGATTATTATGACCTTGAAGTCGTTCGTGATGATTCGGTTCCGACGAATCGCTGCAATTATATTATAGATTGTAATTCATATCGGCTGAGGAACGGCGAAAAGATTGGTCGCAGCAGTATAAGAGCGGAATTGCGCCTTGACCCATGTATTGCGTTTTGGACTGGCGGAGACACGATAATATCCAGTAACACCACAATCTATGGTGATGTCTATTGTAATGGTGATCTATCAAATAATGGCCATATTGATGGTGATGTGTTCGCTGATAGTCTTTCAGGGTTCGGAAGTAAAACAGGCCAACGATACAACGTTAGCCAAGCAGATGGTGTTACCAGCCCCGGGCTTAATATAAGCGATTTTGCCCTTAACCCTGCTCCCGATCCCAACGGTGATGTTGAGATGAGCGAAGACACGGTAATAAACGGGGCGCTTGTTGTAAATGGTAATCTGACAATCAATGGGGACAGCCTGGTTAGTGTCAAGGCTATTAAGAATTCTCCGGCACTGTTAGTCAGCGGCGATATTCAAATAGACGTATCCAGTAAACTTGAGATAGAAGGACTTGCTCAAGTAGCGGGAGGTATTTCAGTTGCAAGCGGGGCCGAAATTAAAATATTGGGGGCGTTGTTTATGGTCGGCAGCAGTGGAATAAGCGGCAGCGGTGTCATCAATATAACAACGGCTCCTTCAATAGCGGCTATCCAAATGCCTGGTGGCGATACGGAAAACTGGAGTCCGGCGGCCGGGGCATTTTTTAGAAGTATCGAGAGAAAATAAAGGCAAGTGAATAGCGTTTAGATAATCTTCTGCTCCGCCGCAAGCCGGTTAAAACTCCGGCGGCCTAAGGTGGACGGGCAATGGCTGATGGGTAACGCTTATCGGCCTTTATATGCGATGAAAAGAAAAATCCGAAATATGTTAATAATACCGATTATATATCGCAGGGCCGTAAAAGGTCGGAATAGTTCGATAGTTCCTATTGTATTGTTTTGACGATTGTGCCAATTCTGTTGGCCTTAACTGTAGAAGGTATGAGAGATGACATTTATATCGGTTTATTTTACGTACAAGACCCAGGGCGAATGGGGCAGATTCGGACGGTTCTGCCGGCGTGTAGAGGTCGGATAATACAAGAGAGGTAACGGCTTGTTTGGACCGGTTGTTTGGTCGGTAAAGATGGGTCTTTAATAGGACGAAAAAAGAGCAGAGACGAGCGTTGATAAATGTGTCGGAATGAAGAGGGATATTAAAATGTTAGACTTAACATATCCGCAAGCAAGACCGTGTTATTCGTATTTCAGGAGGAGCGCGGAATACGAATTACGAGGCATAAGCAGCGGTTTTACTCTGATAGAGCTTATAATTGTGATTATGATAATCTCTATAGCAGCGCTGACGGCGATACCGATGATGAGCTCGGCGGCCAGTATGCAGATTCGGTCTGCGGCAAATATGCTCACGGCGGATTTGGAATACGCCAAGAGTATGTCAATCAGCAGAGGACAAAATTATTCAGTGGTGTTTGATAAAGATGCAGAAAGTTACAGGATAGAGGACCAAAACGGTAACGTAATACAACATCCTGTCAAGAAGGGATTTGATTACGAGATAAACTTCAGCACCGATGGCAGACTGAATAAGGTTGATATTGTTGATGCTGATTTCGATGGGACCAGCGTGGTTAAATTTGATTATCTCGGGAGTCCCTATAACGGCATCAACAGTCCTTTGAACAGCGGCGTTATCAGGCTGCAAGCAGGCGGGACGACCACAACAGTTACAGTAGAGGCAGTTACAGGATTTATATCGGTTCAGTGAATATGAACGCAAGAGTGAGCAGGATTGCCGCCCCTGCTTTTGCGGTGGCAAGTTTACTCCTGTGTGAGTATAAGTCGTAGTTCCACAACGTTGCGAGGGAATAAAACAAAGCCCACTGAGGAGGGACAAATATAGATGATAAGCTGGGGTCTGAAAACTCGATGTCTGCGACCGATAGGATTAGACATAGGCCATCATTCTATCAAGATGATTCAACTGCTGATGAATGGAGAGCAGATAAGTGTGATTGCAGCAGAGAAAGCTCGCATTGACCCCGGTATAAACGGAGATGGGCAGAAAAGAAGATGCTTTGTTATTTCGGCGATAAGAAGAATGCTTGAGAAGGGTAAGTTTCACAGAAGAAATGTTATCTCGTGTTTGCCGAATGACGGATTGAAAATCACGTCTCTGCGATTGGCTGAGGTCCAAAGCGATGAAATCGAACAGACTTTGAAGAAAGAAGCTGCCCAGCGTTTCGGATTGGACCCGGATGAAGATGCAATGAAGTACGTTGTTGCCGGTAATGTTCACCAGGGTGACGAGATTAAGAATGAGCTGATTTTGTTTGCGGCGGAGAATGAAACGGTAAAGAGCCACATAGAGATGCTTGAGGAGGCCGGGCTTAGGCCGGTGTCAATAGATACGATTCCGTGTGCATTATTCAGAAGCTTCGAAAGGTCACTAAGACGGCAGGAGGATAAAGAGCACACAGTTGTTTTTGTGGATGTGGGAAACCAGTTTACCACCGTCGTGTTTGGTCGTGGAGGAGAAATCAGCTTCGTCAAGCAGATACCAGTCGGCGGAGAAAGATTCAATGAGGAGATTGCAGCGAAATTAGGTATCAACATCAGCGAGGCTGAGATGCTTCGAGCAGCATTGCAGATGGAAAAGAGCCTTTCGACGCCGAAGCCCGACCTGGCGGAGCAGGACAATGCCGATAACGAGCAGAAGATAGATGCATCAACGCGACAGGCAATAGTTGACGCGGTGAGTGCGGTTGCTGAAGAGTTGACAAGAGAGATATCCCTATGCCTTAGATATTATACGGTAACGTTCAGAGGCAAACGTGTTGGGCGAGCATTTTTTACCGGAGGAGGGGCATACGAATATATTTTGCTTGATGTTTTGAGGCGGCAATTGGCTGTTGAGATTGAAGTGGCTCAGCCACTGAAAGGATTCGACATGTCAAGTGAAAGAAAGGATTTAAATTTTGATAGTGACAGGCGAGGTTACCTCTGTGAATGGACAGTAGCTGTGGGGCTTAGTCTTAAGGGCTGGAACCCAGCGGAGAGTGTGGATAGTGAAGGCCTAATCGAGATACAGTTATGAAAGAAATTGATTTCCTTCCAGAATGGTATAAGAGCGGCAGACGGCGCCAGGTCAGCTATCGCGCGCAGTATATCGCATTAGGTGGTCTATTTGTTGTTATGGTGGTGTGGAATTTTATTGCTACACATTCGATTTCAAAAGTTAGGGCTCAATGCGCTCAAATGGCGTCAAGGCAGGCAGAAGCGGAAGGTCTGTCAGCTAAATTTGCCGAGCTTAAGAGCGAATTGAGAGGGTTACAGGAAAAAGTGGAATCCATAGAAGAAATTGATTCCAAAATTGATGTTGCGAGCGTTTTGGGGGAAATGAGTTTTTTGATTGATAAAAGGATAGTGCTTAACAAAGTGACGTTTGATGCCGAGAAGATTGAGGATAAACGGCAGGCCGAGCCATCCCCTCATGCCGGTGCTGTTGTAAGAGCGGTGCAGACTCGGCTTGACGAGAAGCGGAAGCTGCCGCTCGGGGATGTGCGATTTAAAGTGGTAATAGACGGCGTGGCGGCAGATGCGAGTGATGTGGCGTCTTTGATATGTAAGTTAGAAGACTCACAATATTTTTGTCGGGTTGTGCCGTCTTTTTCAAGAACCGCCGAGATAAATGTGACAAGCAACCCTTCGCTTCGCTCGAGGACAAAGAACGTGAACAGCGGTCGCGAAGCGGGAGGAAAGATCCAGGTAAGTGAATTCGAGATAAGCTGCTATCTGGCGAATTATCATGAGCAGTGAAAGGTAAAAAGCAGTGATGTTGCTTCGGGAAAAACAACAACTAATGATATGTGTTGCGGCTGGTGTAATGGTGGGTGGTTTTTTGCTGTTACGGTATCTGCCTTTACAGAGGAGAACGAAGGCTGCCAGGCAGACAAAAGCTGCACAGGCACTTACTATTGCTAAGGGCACTGCGGACAGCAAACAGCTACCCCTGCTCAAAGAGCAATTGCTGGAACTGCAGCGAGAGCTTGAAAATTATGAGGCAAACATACCTGAGCAAAGTGACATTGGTGTATTTTTGCAAAGAATCGCTGGTTTGATGAATGAACATAACCTGAGGGGGCAGGTGATTGAGCCCCGCAAGGAAATAAAGGCCGAGAAGTTAAAGTGCATACCGGTGAATATGCGGTGCAAAGGTAGGTTAACGCAGATATTCGAGTTCTATCGACGACTGCAGGCAATGGACAGGTTGATTCGCATCGAGCAGGTGAAACTTTTTAACGACAGCGATTTTGGCGGCGAAGTGGGTATGGAGGCAATGGCATTCATTTATTACAGGGCGGAAGTTGGTCAAGGATAAAATTATGAGACAAAAAGCAAAAAATAGCGGTAACAACGCTAACAGGCTGTTTAACCAGTTGGTCGTACAGAAGAAAAAGACAGTATTGGCGTTGTGCTTAGTTACGGTGATGGCCTTTATGTGGGTCAGGGTACTTACAAAGTCCAAACCGCAGGCTGCTGAAGCGGGATTGTTGGCAGGGCAGATGGGTGTGGAAACTCAGTCGGAACCGGAATTAAAAATATCCTTTGTAGAACTGCCGCAAGCTGCAGGGCGCAATGATGTCATAACCAGAGACTTTTTTGCTTCGGACGGCTGGCAGGATTTTGTTGATGGCCAAGGACGGAAATCAGTAGGTGTTGAAGAAGTAGATGTCATTTCAAAAGGTGGTGACATAGAAGTAATCAAAAAGGTTGCGGAGAAGCTGAAGCTGGAGGCAATAGTGTCGAGCGAGAACCCCCTAACTTTTATCAATGATAAGGTATTGAGAGTGGGGGATAAATTGCTCGTCGGCGACGGAGTTGACAAGTATGAATGTGAAGTAGTTGAAATCAAAGAAAACACAGTGGTAATGAGATGTAGAGAATCGAGGATAACCTTGAAATTAACGCAGGTAAATTGAAACAGCGGATGGTTAAAGCAATGTGCTAAACGCTATTCGCAAGAAAAGAGCAGGAGATGAATTATGTATCGCGAAAAGAATTCAAATGACAAGACCAAAATCAGAAACAAGATGTTTGTATGGTGCATTGTATTGGTCGTGATGGCGGCGATTGCAGTCGCTGACGTTGCTCAGGAGCCGGCTGAGGCCTACGTCATGGCAGATACAGGTGCAGCGAAAATCGAGACAGGGGACAGCCAGGCAGGGGTATCGGCAAGCGGGAGGCTTGATTTTATTGGTTTCGATAAAGAGAAGTGCAAAAGCATCAGGGATGCGCTTCGGGTATTGGGGGCGCTATACAAGAAAAATATTGTCCCTTCGTCAAATGTGGACGGCCCACTGACTGTTACAAGTCTTTATGATGTGACTTTTGAACAGGCACTGGACTCTGTTCTGGGATATGGCTACAAGTATGACCAGGAAGGTAATTTCATCAAAGTTTATACCGCTGAGGAATATAAAAAGATTAAGACGGACCCTGAACGAATGATATACAAGGTCTTTACTTTGTACTACATCAGCGCTGCCGAAGCAATGAAGCTCATCACTCCGGTACTCAGCGGTGCCGGAAGTATTCAGGGCAGCTCTCCTCCTGAGGCCACTGCAACTACAGGAGCATCTATAAGTTCAGGCACTGGTGGTGGCGATACTATGGCGTTGAATGACACCATAGTTATCCGAGACTATCCTGAAAATATCGCTGAAGCAGAAAAGATGCTTAAGGAGCTTGACGTTCGGCCAAGGCAGGTGCTTGTAGAAGCAACAATTCTCAGCGCTACTTTGACCGAAGGAATGGAGATGGGCGTTGACCTGAACTTCCTGGCAGGTATTAGCTTAACCGGTACCGAATCTACACAAGATTATTCTTACGATACTGGTGTTAGTAGAGGTAGTGCCGCGACCACTCCTATCCGTCAGATAGGCCAGGGCACTGTTGGTGC
The DNA here is from genome assembly GCA_049287505.1 of Sedimentisphaerales bacterium. Lineage (GTDB taxonomy): Bacteria > Planctomycetota > Phycisphaerae > Sedimentisphaerales > Anaerobacaceae > NIOZ-UU13. Next base: position 8,969 of record JBAQFY010000430.1, read on the forward strand.
GCCAATAGAAACTGCAGGCTTTGCAGCTATCGGAGGCAGCGGCCTAAGAATTGGAGTTACATCCGGTGATTTTGCTGCGTTTATCACTGCGCTGGAGCAGGTAACTGACACTACAATACTTGCTAATCCCAAGATTCTGGCGGTAAATAAACAGCTTGGCCAGGTCTATATCGGCCAAAAAATAGGTTACTTGTCACAGACTACGCAAACACAAACATCCACGACTCAGCAAGTTGAGTTCCTCGATACAGGTACCAAACTTTCTTTTAGACCCTATATAGGCGATGACGGCTACATTAGGATGGACATTCATCCCAAGGACAGCTCCGGTACCTTGAAAGCCAATGACATACCTGACGAGTTCTCAACGGAACTGGCGACTAACGTAATAGTCAAGAGCGGCCAGACTATTGTTATCGGCGGTCTGTTTAGAGATGTTGTTGTTACAAGCCGAAGTCAGATACCTCTATTAGGCGATTTACCACTTATAGGGGTGTTATTCAGAGGCACTTCTGATCATACTCAACGCCAGGAAGTTATAGTACTGCTTACACCTCACATTGTAGAAGAGCCGGAACAGACGAATAGTGCAGCCAGAATAGATGATGTTCGCCGAAAAAGATTTGGCGCAAAGGATGAATTGCAGTGGGCGGGCAAAGCCAGACTGGCAGAAGACCGTTATGCAAATGCCGCCAGATACTACGTTGAAGGTGATACCGGGGCTGCAATGAAAGAGCTGGAATACGTGCTTGAGCTTCGTCCGTCATATCTTGAGGCGATACGGCTGAAAGAGAAAATTATTGCTGAGATGACCCCGGATGAGGTGGACATGATTGAAAGAATTATGCTTGACAAAGTTGAGCGTGAAGAATCGGACAAGTGGCAAAGAAGGTAAATAATTGATTATTGAATATTGACTATTGAAACGAAAAGACAGGAGCCTGGATTCCGAAGCGATAGGCAATAGTCGATAGAAAATAGTAAATTAATTAGGGTTGCCGTTTTGAGATTCAGAAGAAGCTTATATGCGATAGTCACGGGAATCGTGGCGTGCAGTTTGTTTGTAGGGGGCCTCGCCGAGTGGCAGGACTCTGGCACGGAAGAGGGTTGGCGCTACGCCGGTTATGAGCGGATACCCGTTGTGCCGGTGTGCTACGTTATTGCGGCTGTGGGCGTGATTTGTCTGGGCTGGTACCAGCTAAGGCTGGCCGGGACGGTCACGTCCATAGCCAAACTCGTTCAGGACAACAAAGCAAGCCACATCGGTGCTGATAAGGGCTTCTTCGCCCCGCTCAGAATGGCAAAAATGGACGAACTGTACAAAGCTATTGATGAGCATTTTGCCGGTTGTGCTACTCGTATTGCTGAGTACGAAAAGCAAGTCAAGGATTTGCAGCTTCAGATTCAACTTTCGCAAAGACGGGGAAAAAACACCGAGGCGATTATATACAGTATTCGTGATGCCGTTATCGTTATTGATGAGTCTGACAGGCTGTTATTGGCGAATGATGCGGCTGGCCGACTTTTCAATTTTGATTTTAAGAGTTCGCAGCACAAACCTGTCAGCGAGCTGATAGGTCCTGAGCAAAGCGAATTCGTGAATTTTCTAAGCCACAGCAGACAAAGTAAGGGACGGGCGACGAGAAAGGATATCGAATTTTTGGAAGGAGGGACCCAAAAGACTTTTGATTGTATTGTTTCGTGTGTTTACGACCAGGGCCGGCAGGTTTGTGGGGCTGTGGCGGTGCTGCACGATATTACACGCGAGAAGCAAATTCAGCAGATGAAAAATGATTTTGTAAGTCATGTTTCGCACGAGCTAAAAACACCTCTTGCATCTATCACGGCCTATACGGAAATGCTCGCTGATGGTGAGGCTGATAATGAAGAAACAAGAAAAGAATTTTATTCGGTGATTCAGAATCAGGCCCAAAGGTTGAATCGGCTGATTGAAGACATCCTAAATACTGCACGCATAGAATCGGGCCTTATAAAAGTAAAGAAGGAGCCGGCCAGCTTGACAATGCTCATAGAAGAACAGTTACAAATGATAAGAAACTATGCTGAAGACAAAAATGTAGAGGTCATTGGGCAAAAGCCTATCGTATTCGACCAGGTGTACGTGGACAAGGATATGATTCGTGAGGTTATTGTTAATTTGTTAAGTAACGCTGTCAAATATACTCCGTCCGGGGGCTCGGTAAAGATTGCAATCGAAGTTGACGAAGTCGCGTCTCTGGCACGGGTTAGCATAACTGATACGGGAGTTGGTATTCCCGAAGATGAAATCGAACATATCTTTGATAAGTTTTACAGAGTTGGTGCCAACGAAAAGCAGGCAAAAGGGACGGGCCTGGGGCTTAACCTTGTTAAGCAAATTGTTGAAAAGGTTCACAACGGCAGAGTATTCGTTACGAGCCGAGTCGGTGTAGGGAGCACTTTTAGCTTTGAGCTGCCTCTGGCGACAAGACAGGCGGCTGGAGTCGTGTAACATTGTTGTAGTAAAACAATCGTGCGCAAAACACTGCACGCTGTAAGTCAGTTTTTTGAGGAGGCAAAATAATGGCAGGCAAGAAAGTTTTAGTGGTGGATGACGAGGTACATATCGTTCATGTGGTAGCGATAAAACTTCGTAATAATGGATATGAGGTTCTATCGGCAGATAACGGCGCCGAGGCCTTTGAGCTGGCCTGCAAGGAGAGGCCGGATATTATTGTTACGGATTATCAAATGCCGGTTATGTCAGGGCTGGAACTTGTTGAAAAGCTTCGGCAGCGCCAGGAGACGAAAAATATACCAGTGATTATGCTGACTGCCAGAAGCTTTGCTATTCCAAAAGAGCAGCAGGAAGATTTGCAAATATCGGGCTGTCTGAGCAAGCCATTCAGCCCTAAGGAGCTGTTGGGGAACATCGAAGATGTTCTATATCAGAAAGAAGTGATGGTAAGTAGTCGATGATTAGGGAAACTTTTAAGACGATTAATAGTAAATAGTCGGTTAGAAGCCATGTTGGATGTGGTAAGGAAAACTCTAAGCCAGACACAACGGCAGGAGCTTGAGAGCTTTGGGGCCAGGATAAATAAGTTCGGTGCTAATTTTGCAGTTTGCAATACCGAGGACGAGCTTGTCTTGCTGTGCGAGGGCGGCAGATTCAAGAGCAGCCGGGAACAGTTAATAGAGCTGAGCCGGCAAACTTTAGACCACAACGGGGAGAAAAGCTGCTCTGACGCCGCCGGCGTGCCGGTATGGAGATTTGGTGATGCAAATTTGGTTTTGGCTGCCGTTCTGAAATCTGCTCGTGTCAGTAACAAAGGTGGAGAATCTATTGGAACAGCCTTGATTGACTTAGGTGATAGAACATCGTACCTCAGCGGCACACCGTCGTGCGATATACGCAATGCTCATCCGCCTCAAGCCGACAACGAGTATTTAGCGGAAATGCTTAGGCTTTGGGTAGAGAAATTTCAAGCCGAGACAAAAGCTGAACAACAAATTGAAATGGTCGGCACTGAGTTGGCGCAAACATACGAAGAGCTGGTGCTGCTTCACAAGCTCAGCACAAATATGAAGGTTACCGAATCGGATGCCAACTTTCTCCAGATGGCTTGTGACTGCTTAACCGAAATTGTTTTTGTCGAAGGCATCGCAATATTGCTGGAAAAGACTATAGATAACAAGCAGGAGCTGGTTGTAACTGCCGGGTCAGGATTGATAGATATAGATGAACAAACGGCAGCGATTTTACATAGCGGATTGATAGAGGAAATAAACAGTGGTAAAGAGGCGCTGCTGGACAGCGAAGTGGATTCGGCGTTCAAGTATGATTGGCCGAGCAACATAAAAAATATTATTGCGGTACCTTTATACAGCAAAGAAAAAACGGAATCTCACTTTGCAGGGCGAACTCAGAATGGCAACTACGTAAAGGGGCTGATGATTGCGGTAAATAGAATCGGCAAACAGGATTTCGACAGCACGGATGTAAAGCTATTTAATTCGGTGGCCAGTGGGTGTGCCGTGTTTATCGAGAACGGCAGGCTGTTTAAGGACCTCAAAGAATTATTCATCGGCTCACTGAAAGCATTGACAAGTAGTATTGATGCCAAAGACAAGTACACACATGGCCATTCCGAAAGGGTTGCGTTTGTGTCTCGATGGATTGCTGAAAGGCTATCGGAGCGAGAGCAATTGGATGAAGAACAAATACACATAGTTTATTTGGCTGGATTGTTGCACGATATAGGAAAAATAGGGATAGAGGAAGCGGTATTACGAAAGGACGGCAAGCTGACTGAGCAGGAATTCAGCCGGATAAAACAGCATCCATCGATAGGAGCGGGTATTTTACATGAAATAAAACAGATGCGTGATATTGTGCCGGGTGTATTGTGCCACCACGAACGAGTTGACGGCAAAGGATATCCCGGCGGTTTAGTCGGCGAGCAGATACCACTGACGGGTAAAATTGTCGGGCTGGCGGATAGTTTTGACGCAATGACATCAAAGCGAACTTATAGAGATGCAATGAGTGTAGAACAAGCGCTTGCGGAGATAGAAAAAGAATTGGGTACGCAGTTTGACAGGAAAGTCGGCAGAGCATTTCTTGATAGCGATGTCTATCAGCTCTGGGACATTATACAGAATGGTTTCAGTGAAATTTACCGGAGCTGTGATTCTGTGGAATATGGTGCTGCTGCTGTGGGGACACTAATCAGATGAGAATCAAGATACAGGATTATAACGATGTTACGGTAGTTGAACTGCAGGGTGAGATGAACGGTGACGATACCGAATTGTTCCAAAGTACAATCACTGACATAATCGCAAAATGTAAGGCAGGTGTGGTGCTTGATATGAGCGGTGTGGGATTTATTGACGGAGAAGGATTGGAACAGTTGTTGTGGGTACATGACTATTGTAACCAGAACAAACTTGAGCTTAGATTAGCGGGTCTTGATGAAAACTGCATGAGAATCCTGGAAATTACCCGGCTCGAAAAAGAATTCGACCACTACGCGGAACTTACGGAGGCAGTAAAGAGTTTTGCATAGGTGGAATGCTTAGATGAACAGATGTTGGAACCATGAGAAAGAACCCCGCGTAAAACACGGGGCTAAATATAGACAACTCTGCCTGGAACGACAAAGGGTGCTTATAGGCAAGAAAAAGCTATGAGTCAAATAGCTGTGAAAAATAAGATGCAGCTTGGACAGCTGCTGCTTGGGCGTGGCGTTGTAACTGCTGAGCAGATTGAAAAGGCTCTGACTGAACAGACAGAAGAAGGCCATCGCAAGCTGCTTGGCGAGCTTCTGGTGGAGATGGGCTATTGTACGGAGAATCAGATAGCCTCGGCTCTGGCAGAGGCGTATGGTGTACCGTACGCGCAAGTTAGTCCGAAGATATGCGACACAAAGGCGATAGAGATTTTGCCGAGAGAGTTTCTCGAAGAATATGTCGTCCTGCCGCTGTTTAGGGTTCATGGTGTGCTCACAGTGGCGGTCAGCGAGCCGACAAACGTATTTTTGATAGATGAAATTGAGCGAATAAGCGGCTGTAAAGTTCAGATAGTATGTTCGACGAGCAAGGACATCAGGGCCACTCTGCAGACATATTTGCCGGCGGCCAATGTCTTTGTTATTGACGATATTATCGATGATGAGGGGCTTGAAGACTTTACGCTGATAGAAAATATTACGCAGGATATAAGCGACCTTGAGGAGGTGGCTGGCCAGTCGCCCGTTGTAAAGCTGGTCAATTATCTGCTTTATAACGCCGTGCGGGAGAATGCCAGTGACATTCACATAGAGCCGGATGATAAGAAACTACGGGTTCGATACAGAGTTGATGGCAGGTTGTACGAGAAGATTCGTCCACCTCATCAGATGCATTCTGCGATTGTTTCGCGTATCAAAATTATGGCTGAGCTTGACATTGCTCAGAGGCGTCTGCCGCAGGACGGTGGTATCCATGTTTTAGTAGAAGGCAGGCCCATCGATTTGCGGGTATCAGTTATGCCGGGCAACTTTGGCGAAAAAGTGGTTATCAGAATTATCGACCCGCAGAAGGTTCTTTTCAGTCTTGAGTCACTTGGATTTACATATGAAAATCTCCGGTTGTTCAGGCAAGTAATACAATCTCCGAACGGTATAGTGTTGGTGACAGGTCCGACCGGTTCGGGTAAAAATACTACTCTTTATGCGGCGCTTGTCGAGTTAAACAGCGATGAGGTTAACATCTGCACGGTGGAAGACCCTGTGGAGTGCAATATAGAAGGTGTAAACCAGTTCCAGGTGAACGAAGGTTCAGGCTTTAAATTTTCGACGGCCCTGCGAAGTTTATTAAGGCAGGACCCGGATATAATAATGGTTGGTGAGATTCGTGATGAGCCCACAGCCAATATCGCGGTACAGGCGGCACTGACGGGTCATCTGGTTCTTTCAACTCTTCACACGAATGACGCCCCCGGTGCGGTAACACGTTTGCTTGATTTGGGCGTTGCTCCCTATCTTGTAAGTGCTTCACTGATTGCGGTCTTGGCACAGCGGCTTGTGCGCAAGATATGTCTGAATTGTAAAACGGAATATGAGCCGCCGACGAGTATAAAGAAGGTCGTTGAACAAACAGGCGGAGGAGAAGCCCCGAAATTTTACCGCGGCGTAGGTTGTAAGAAATGCCGGAACACCGGCTATGCCGGTCGAATTGCCATTCACGAATTGTTTGTGCCGAATGAGGAAATTCTGGAGATGATTAATGAGCGGCAGAGCTTAAAGAAATTAAGAGCAAAGGCACTTGAAAACGGAATGGTTTCTTTGCAATCGGATGGAATCGAAAAGGTAAAGGCGGGAATTATATCTGTTGAGGAAGTATTGAGAACAGCGCAGACAGAAATTTGATATGTTTGGCTGTGCGTAAAATTATAAGCGTAATGTGGGATAAGAATCAATGACCGTTTCGGCAACAAAAACTACAGAAGAGCTTGATTCTGCAAAGAAAGGCCAGGAGTTACCGCCCGCCGGCAGCAGCAAGCAGGGACAAGGAAGAGATGGTTCTGGGGCCTTTAGGGACGTCGAAACTAATTCGAGTGCACAGGTGCAAAAAGATTATGACCCGGCCTGGTCACAAACTACGCTACCGGTGCGCCAGCAGCTCCGTAGAGCAAAGGTCAAACAGGCAGAGCTTATACTATTCACAACGCAGTTGTCGGTCATGCTTGATAGTGGAGTCGTACTTAGCGATGCTCTTGATGCTATTGCAGAACAGGCTGAGTATGGGACGTTTAAGATGATAATTATGGATGTGGCAGAAACGGTCAAAAGTGGTGAGAATTTTTCTAAAGCATTGGCGTGCTACCCAAAGGTTTTTAATACAATGTTTATCAGTATGGTGAAGGCCTCGGAAGCGTCCGGCAAAATGGCGGAAATGCTTAGAGTGCTCAGCGGTTATCTGGACTTCGAATCCGAAACCCGCAAACGCGTTAAAGGCGCACTTACGTACCCATTTATAATGGCGTTAATGGCCGTGGCGGCAACGGGGACTTTGATGTTTTTTGTTTTACCGAGGTTTATGAGGATTTATGAATCAAAGGGGGCTGCGCTGCCGAAAATTACTCAGGTTTTAGTTGGTTTCAGCAAAATGTTGGGGAATTTTCAAGCCATGACGGTTTTCCTGACTGCCGTGATATTGATGTCGGTGGGATTGTATTACTGGGCAGGGACTTTAACCGGCCGGCGGATGGTCGATTTCATTAAAATCCACACACCTGTATTGGGCACAATGTTTATTGATGCGATAGTAACTCGCAGTATGCGTATAATGGCGACAATGGTCAATACGGGTGTGAACCTGCTGGAATCGATAGTTGTGATTCAAGGCTCATGCGACAATTACTATTTTAAACAACTCTGGACTGGAGTGAACGAAAAGATTCGGGATGGTTACCAGTTGTCGGAGTCTATTACGATTTCACCGAGCAGTGAATTAATTGCGCCGGGTATTATCCAAATGCTCAAAGCGGGAGAAAAAAGCGGCAAACTTGGTGATGTCTGTGATAAAATATCGGTCTTCTATGAAAAAAAGCTCGAAGCTTCAATCAGGAATGTTATGACGCTTATAGAACCGATAATGATAACAATCCTGGGTAGTATTATTGGGACGATTGCTATAGCGTTGTTATTGCCGGTTTTCAGGATATCGAGCATAATTGCACATTAAAGCCAAAAGCAAACGGGGCCTATACCGAATCAATCGGCATAGGCCCCGAATTGTCACGAATCTGCTATATCAACCTCGTTAGATATGAAAAATACGACGTTATCTAACGGGGTCAACCGCGTCCCCATATCTTGCTTCGCAATCCGCAGGATGCCTTGTGGCAGATGCCTTACGGCAGAAGCAATGGGGGCCGGCTAAATCCCAGCTTATGGCGCCGGAGGATACAGACGAATATCGTCAAAGTACATCGTACCTGAACCGCCAGCCTGCGGGGTTTTCTTATTGCCGAGACCAAGGGC
>JBAQFY010000431.1:0-7742 GCA_049287505.1 Sedimentisphaerales bacterium
CCCGGCCGAACAGCCGAGACATAGTTACCGGAGCACACCATTATCCTTCAGATATCGTGCGTCCCAATATGCTCTACGGAAAAATCCTGCGTCCGCCCTCTTATGGAGCTACGCTTGAATCAATAGACCTGTCCGAAGCCAAAGCTATGAAGGACGTGGTCGTCGTCCGGGATGGTCATTTCGTCGGGTGCGCTGCGCCATCATCGTTTCGTGCAGCTGCGGCACTGGAAGCTGTTGCAAAAACTGCATCCTGGAAAACAATATCACATCCGTCGAGCAAGGAAATCTTTTCCCATCTTAAGAAAAATGCCCGATTAGGCGGAAGAACAACCCCCAGAACCAGAGGCTCTGTTGAGAAAGCCCTTGCCGAGGCAAGCAAGGTCCTGGAGCGAACCTACGAAGTGGCCTACATTCAGCATACCCCAATGGAGCCAAGGGCGGCGGTAGCAGAATGGACGGACGGAAAGCTGACTGTGTGGACAGGCATTGATTGGCCCCAGCGGGCGCAACGTGACTTAGCTCAGACTTTCCAAATTCCAACCGAGCAAGTCCGCGCTATTGTACCTGATATGGGCGGTGGATTCGGTGGTAAACATAGTGGTGAAGCGTCAGAAGAAGCAGCACGATTAGCCAAGGCCGCGGGGCGTCCGGTGGCCGTGCACTGGACACGGGCCGAGGAGTTTACCTGGGCCTATTTCCGGCCTGCGGCGGTAATCGAGTGCAAGGGCGGCCTGGATGCGAACGGCTCGCTTATTGCCTGGGACTTTACCAACATTAACGCCGGTGGTGCAGCAATTGATACACCATACAATATCGCCAACACGAAAATCCTGTCGGCCAGCTCCGATTCTCCTTTGCGTCAGGGTTCGTACCGGTGTCTGGCTGCAACGGCCAACAACTTTGCCAGAGAGTCCTTTATGGACGAGCTTGCCGCGGCGGCAGGGGCTGACCCGCTTGCCTTCAGACTTGCCCATCTCGAGAACCCGCGGATACGAACCGTCCTGGAGACTGTAGCCGGACACTTCGATTGGCCTGCACGCAGAAAAAAGGTTACTCCCGAGTTAGGCGTGGGGCTGGCCTGCGGAACAGAAAAGAATTCCGTGGTGGCGGCCTGTGTGGAGGTAGGTATTGACCGCAAAAAAGGTGAGATAAAAGTGCATCAGGTCTGTCAGGCTTTTGAATGCGGCCCTATCCAGAATCCGGCCAACCTGCTTTCTCAGGTACAAGGCTGCATAATCATGGGCTTAGGCGCCGCACTGCGAGAAGAGATGCAATTCGAAGACGGCAAAATCCTGAATGCCAGCTTCGCCGGGTATCTGGTACCACGATTCATGGATGTCCCAAAAATCGATGTACATCTGATAAACAAGACCGACATACCCTCGGCCGGGGGTGGAGAAACACCCATTATTGCGATTGCCCCTGCCATTGCCAACGCTGTCTTTGCTGCTACGGGTGTGCGCATCCGTTCTATGCCGATCCGCCTTGGCTCGCTTGGCGGAGCCAAGGCGCGACAGGTTCGCGACGGCCGGCTCAAACAATCCTGAATTACTACACGCTGTTCCGAGGAAAAAACAGAGGACGGAGGACAGAAGACAGAGGGCAGAAGACAGAGGACAAAGATGGAAGACAGAGGACAGAGGACGGAGAAAAGGGTAACAGGAAATCAGGGTGCGGGATATCAGGAATCAGGAGATCAGGATTATAGTTAATTAGTGAAGAGTGAGCTAAAGTAAATTAAAGTGCCTAAAGTGAACTAAAGTTTGAAGACAGAAGACAGAAGGAAGCGAACAGAAGTCGGAAGTCAGAAGTCAGAATTTGCCCTCTGACCTATATAGCTCCTGCAAAATTACAGGTTAGGCATATATTATTTAAGAAAATTTGTTTTTTTGATTTTCTTAAATAATCAACTAACTGCTTAATATAGAATAACTTACTGTTTGAAAAGAAAAAACAAAAAACGATTTTTTTCTTTTCAAAGTATGCCTAACCTCAATTTTGCAGAACTCATTTAAAACCTATCATAAAGGAGATGTAATATGAGCGGCATTTTCGGAGTAGTCTCGAAGGGGAATTGCTTGGAAACTCTCTTCTATGGCACGGATTATCATTCACACCTTGGAACAGAATACGGCGGCCTGGCAATCCTCGGCGAAGATTTTTCCCGCCAGATACATGACGTAAGACAGAGCCAGTTTAAGTCAAAATTCTACGACGCCTATAAGTATATGAACGGCAACAAAGGTATCGGTGTAATCAGCGCTTTTGATGAACAGCCTATTTATCTGAACTCAAAATTTGGGCCATTTTGTATTGCTACGAACGGAATTGTAGAAAACACCGAAGAGTTAGCGGCAAAGCTGTTAAAGAAAGGAGTATCTTTTAGCGAGGTAAGCAAGAAAATTGTTAACGCCACGGAGTTAATAGCAAAATTGATTAACCAGGGAACCGACCTGATAGACGGCATAGAGAAGATGTTTAGCGCTATAGAAGGCTCCTGCTCACTGTTATTACTCAATAGAGCGGGAATATATGCAGCAAGGGACAGATTCGGATATACGCCACTTATTATCGGCAAGCGCGAAGATGCATGGGCAGTGACGAGTGAGACCAGCGCTTTTCCAAATAATGGGTTCGAGATAACAAAACATATTGAACCGGGAGAGATAATTCTGATAAATGAAGACGGCATTGTGCAAAGAAGGCCGGGCGGCCGAAACATCAACCAAATTTGCGCATTCCTCTGGATATATACCGGCTTTCCCGCTTCGACCTATGAAGGAATAAATGTCGAGGTAGTCAGAGAAAGATGCGGGCGCTACCTTGCAAAACGCGATAAGGATATTGATATTGACCTTGTCTCCGGCGTTCCTGACTCCGGATGTGCCCATGGATTAGGATATGCGATGGAGTCCGGGAAACCTTTCAGACGCCCCCTCGTTAAATACACACCGGGATACGGTAGAAGCTATACCCCCCCTTCCCAACAGAAACGAGACCTCATCGCAAAGATGAAACTCATTCCCATTAAGGAGGTAATTGAAGGTAACAGCATTGTGGTATGTGAGGATTCTATAGTGAGGGGAACCCAGCTCAAGAACTTCACTATAAAAAAACTCTGGGATTGCGGCGCCAGAGAAATACACATAAGACCGGCCTGCCCGCCACTGATGTTTCCGTGCAGGTTCAACCTTTCCACTCGCTCCATAAATGAGCTTGCTGCCCGTAAAGCCATTCGCAGTCTCGAAGGTCACGACCTAAAGGATGTTTCGGAATATATAGACCATAATTCTAAAAAATACAAACAAATGGTGGAATGGATTGCTAAGGATTTAGGAGTCTCAACCCTTAGATATCAGACTGTGGATGATATGGTCGAGGCCATCGGGCGGCCCAAAAAGAAGCTCTGTCTCTATTGCTGGACCGGCGAATGTCCAAAACCAGCTTGTCCAAAATCAGCAATAGATATAGTGGAGGTAAAGAAAGCATCTGCGAAGAGAACAACGGAAAAGAAAGCCGCGCTCCACCCCAAACTTTGGTAAATCCTCATATCGTTTGAATTTACCGAACGGACTTGATGAGGAACGACAGATAAAAACCTCTTAAATCAACAACCATCATGCAAAGGGAATGTTCCCTAAGATTCCAAAGCAGACTCCGCCGACCCGTCCTCCGCAGTAGCCACGCTACGGAGGGTGGAAGCGGCTACGTCGCTCCGCGAAGGCGGATGCGACCCCACACCAATTTTCCTCAGGATAAAGAGCCGGACTTACTACAACGAGGGTACTTCGGTAAAGATTCAATTGGTGCGGGGCTCATGGAGCGAGAATAATGATTTTTTTCAGTCAGCGGACGTGGTAAAGTTCGGCAAAACGAGGAAAATTATGAAATGCCGGCAAACTCAGTACGAGGGTGGTTTGGCCACACAATCCGGCTTTCCTGTCGCGATGCCCGTTGCGACGCAACGCGGCGAATGTCCGCGACACGGCGGGAGTACGTATCCCCGGATAAGAGAAAAGGCTGCGAGAGATTGTCTTAGGGACTCCTTCTGGAAAATAACCTACATAAGGTAATACAGGAGTATCTGGGATTTGCCATCTCTTAATAGCTCGATTTTCATAATGGGCAGCTTCCTTGCTCTCTTGAAAATCTCGTAAGCTCGCCGCTTGCTGTTTAATGGGTGTCCGTTCACTGCGCGAATTATGTCACCGCTCTTAAGGAGAAGGTCTCCTGCTATCAATATTTTTTCCAAGCCGGTTATTTGAAGCCCTTCTATTTGACCGTCGATGAGATAAGGCTCAATAACTGCTTTTTTCAATATTGCTTCTACACATTTAGCTTGAGTTCGTATTTTGGTTAGTACTTGTATAGCTGGAGTACTCGTTGCCTCTATATCATCCGTTTCTTCGATATTCCAGCCTGGAGGTGTTTCATTAGTATCACTGCCGCCCGCCGTGTCGCTGACACATCGCGACAGGTCGGAAAACTGCTCAGCGTGTAATATTAGCTCATCTTCCTCGATGTTTCCTGCGGCGTTATCTGCTCTCAGAATGCCCAGCATGTCGAAATCGCGTGCGTCGCTTTCCGGATTTTCCAAGGGACCTGGGGAGCTTGTCCCTAAGAGACTTGTTGGAGTGCCACAGACATCGCCAAACAGGCTTAAGTCCGACCCGTCCTCATCCAAAGGTAATAGGCCAATGCCGGCAGCACTGTTATACGAGTAGTTCCGGCCCACTCGCCGCGATGCGTCGCAGCGGGAAGGCTCCGGCAGGTTCGATATCTCAGACATTGTGGCACACTCGCTACCACCCGCCGATGTCGGTGTAATAATTCTCTCCCTATGCCACGCGATCAAGGCTGTTCCAAGGGCATAAAATAAGATAACACCAACAAGGGCCCGCTGGCTTGTGAACCGAATCCGACACGTATGCATTTTATCACCATCCTTTCCTCTCCTCTTGTCCTCTTCAAGACACGCGGACTTTTATAATGATTCCGCATACTTCTGCATACCGCTGCCCGAGAAGGTTGCCGAACGGGCCGTTACCGCCGTTGGTCGAAAAGCTCGCTTGTTTTCAAGCATCGCACACGGCCTGGGGCCGCTCACGTTCAGGCTGATATCAGCACCCTATCTCAGGGCAAGATTCAGACGACGAGTGCAGTGCTCTGGTAGCGCTATGAATACGGAGCAGAGCGCTGTTCGACAGCTTTTCTCTTTTGAAACAAAAAGAGAATGATAGCCAAAGCGACTAAACCAACAAGCCCATTCTCGCCCAGAGTGTTAAGCAGCCCGGTAAGATTGGTGACGACCCCACCAAATAAAGGAACCGCACTACCAAAGAGGATTTCCACTACAACCCCAAGGGCAATTAACAATAAAGAAATTTCGATAATCTCACCAATCCATCTTTTAATTTGTTCGAAGTAATGCATTGTTCAATCTCCCACACCCATAATTATAAATGTCCCGAAACGATAAAGACCTTGATAACCAGGTCAACTTACCCTCATAGCTCTTTTAGCCATAATCTGGCTATGTAAAGTATAAGAAACCTGTAAGAGAATGCAAAACTATGGCGTTTTATTAGCTATGCAGGTATGATTTTATGGGACACCTCTTCAGTAGAATGACCTGCTGGTAACCTCAATTTTAGAAAGCAAATTCTTAACCAGGGAAATACCTTCTAAATCCGGAATGATACGGCTTACACTTTCTAATTGGTCTGTCCTGCCTATGAGCTGGGAAACGCTCCGTTGAACCGGCAGGGCTTTGATTTGTCCCTTGTAAAAGATAGAGGGTTGCCCGTTTCCGTGCCGGTCCGGCCTCACTCTGTAAAAGCCTTCGCTATATGATTAAGAGGGTTATTTTCATCATTGGCGACTGACATATTCGAGTGCCGTTTCCAATAAATAAGTTTAACTATTTGATTCGCCTTCGGCGAAGCTATTAAAATAGATTCCTCCGCTTCGGCACGAAAAAGCCGTGCCTTCGGTCGGAATGACGGTAAGTAAAGAATGTTACACTAACTTTTTAGAAACAGCACTATATGCACAATCTGAGTAGCTGCTCTTCGTTGTCCCTGCTCGTTCAAACCATGAAGTCCTCAGCAGCCGTCTTCCACCGATACGGTGGAGCTACCCGCATAAGCTATATCAGATTCATCTTACGAAGGTTCCTGAGGCATCGTTCGGCACATTCGAGGGGCGGATAGGCGTAACTCTCTTGTTCGACAATATACCACTCGGTCTGGCCAACCGCTTTGCAAAGAGCGAAGAAGGCCTTCCAGCTGACGTCGCCCTCTCCGATGAGAGCTTTATTGTTCGTCTTGCTGAATTCCTTTATGTGCACGGTAATGGCCCGGCCCGGGTACCGGTAGAGGTAGGGAAGAGGGTCCGCGCCGCCGTGCATCGCATTGCCCAAATCAATCTGCATGATAACATCTTTGCGCGTATTACCGAAGAAGATGTCCCAGGGCAGCTCGCCGTCTATTGCTGTGAATTCGACACCGTGATTATGATAGCCGACAAGCATTTCGTTCGGCTTGACTTTCTCTGCCAGCTCGTTGAAGAGCTTTGCGGTATCGAGCCAGGCCTGGCGTGAGGTCCTGTACTTTTCAGGCAACCAGGGAACGATGAGGTACTTATTGCCCAAGGTTCGATTGAACTCGATGGTCCTGGGCAGATTGTCATCGAGTAACGTCTCTATGGCCGTGTGCGTGCCACAGCACACAAGACCGTTATCGTCGAGCATCTTGCGAAGCTGCCCTGCGGTGCGGTCGTAGTAACCGGCGAATTCAACGCTCGTGTAGCCCATCTTTGCCACGGCGGCAATCGTGCCCGGCAGGTCTCGCTTGCAGTCTTCACGCACGGAGTAAAGCTGAAGCCCGAATGGAACCCGACGCCTGCTCCTTTTCTCTGTCCGTTCCTTTTTCTTCCGGTCCTGCGATGCTCCATTCGCACTCGAGGCCAACACTGCCGCCGCGGCAACGCTTTTTGCGATGAAGCCGCGTCTCGAAACCAATCCTATATCGTGTGATAACATTCGATTCTCCTTCTGTGCTCTTTCGAGATTACAATACTGCCATTTTCTATTAGAACCTCCTCAACCCCGTTAGTCCCAAGGACTCCTTTCGGAGAAAACAACGTCTTTCTTCTAATGGGGTCAACTACGCACTGAGGTACGTTTCCTGCGAATTATAACGAATCCGATACAACAAGTCTAAAAAATCTTAACCACTCGGTCGATTTTTCTCGAGCCCTAAGCTTCCGCCTTTCATCTTTATCAGGTAACCTGATGCACTTCCTCCGAAAGGAGTCCCTGGGACTTTGGACTGCGGAGGATTTCTATACGTCTGTTAGTCCTAAGGACTCCGCCGTAAGGCGTCCTGTGGACTTACGGAGAAGCATCCGCCTGTGGCGGATTCGAATTTCGAGTTTGTGATATCGAAGTGTTCGCCCAAAGGCGAGGGATTTTCTCCCATTCCCCGAATGGGACATGAAAAACAAGATTACCCGCGAAGAAAAAAACATGAAAAGGCCCTGCCATTTAACAGGGCCTTTCGGTTCTCAAGCCCGTTTGTTTGCTTAGGCGGGGATTACGTTGGTCGCACAAGGGCCTTTTTTGCCTTGTCCGATCTCGAACTCGACCTTTTGACCTTCCTCGAGTGATGCATAACCATCTGTTTTAATTTCCGAGTGGTGGACAAACAAGTCGTCGCTGCCGTCATCCGGGACAATAAAAC
>JBAQFY010000432.1:0-28026 GCA_049287505.1 Sedimentisphaerales bacterium
GGCGGTCGTTGGATAAATGTCCTGTACGACTACTACTATCGGGAGGAGAAGATACGCGTCTGCCCGATGGCGACAAAAATTAAGGTCCCGACTTACCCGCCCGGGGCCAGCAGCACACTTGAAGCAGGTGGCGACACATTTACGTCCTGGGGCAAGGTCGGTATGACACCAAACGAAGAATGGGGGCCAGTCGGTACGTACGGCAGCTATGGAATCAACCACTGGGTCTATGTGGCCGGGCAAGACCCGCTTTATGGACAATCCGCTAAATATTACTGGGGGACAGTCAATGTCAAGGGCGGCGCTAACATTCCGCTGTTCCTGGACTGCTGGTTCTTTTGTGGTGGACCGGAGAATGACGATACGCCACCCAGCTATGACGGCGAACGGCTCGCGCCGCATGTAGAATCCATGAACCGCTTTTGTATCAACAGGCACCAGCAGGGCATCAATGGCATCTTTTTGGACTATACGGCCAGGAAGGTTTGGCTGAAGGAATTGTGGCATGTCAAGTGGGCCAGGAACTTTGATATAAATGCCCCCTCACCTCACTGGGAAACCGAAGCGCCTTGGATGGCACAATTCAAGGGGCCTTGAGAGGAATCGCTCAGGTATCGTTTTTCAATGCTTTCAATAACACATTTGAAGCCATAAATTTAGTCTAGAAATTGCTGACCAAAAATGGCCGTGCACTTTTCTTCGAATCGACCTTGCTGAGTTTGCTGTCACAGCCAACTCGAGCCGGGTTAATCCACAGCACAACAAACTAACGCTTATGGCTGCTCCGTTCCCGGCCTGACCAGGTTCACGCCGTTCGTTTGCATGGGACCCGACTGTCAACGTCGCTTATGGCAGTAGTGACTCAACTCAATCAATCCTCGGAAAAGAATTCAGCCTCGCTGTAGCGGATTGCGAGTACAGGGTACCGCTAACACCCCGCTTAGCACGGCCAATCTTACTCCACCGTCTGCAACCGGTTCTCAGCCACCATCGCAAAATCCAGCGGGTGTATCATGATATTAATTGATTTGGCTTGATTAAGCAATTTTTTTATGGTTTATGTTTCTGGGATAATCATCTAAAGCAGTTTGTGGCATAAAGTATCGGCTCAAATGTTGCCATTTTTTTTATGGGAACAGTTCCCCATGTCGTATTCAAATGTCCGAGCATCTTACTGTTGTTAAAACTTCGGGAATATGCAATCAGCGCCTTTGTAGCTTCTAATTTATGCCAGCCGGCCGGCCACACCCGAAAGCCCTTTTCCAGAAACACAGGTATCGATTCGTAGGTATCCCGGGGCTCGTAGTGCCAATCGCAGATTATTATATCCTTGGGAATCAGGTCAATCGCTCCGGCGGTGTCATCGGCGCTGGCTTCCCACTTTCCGTAATCTATTTTACCGGCATCTATCAAACGGTCGCCCCACATGAGCATTTCAAGCTTATGTTTTTTAACCAGGTGCTTGTAATAGTCATTAACAGCCTTGGCGAAAAGCTGGGCTTTGTCTTCACCCTTACAACGTGGACATGTATCATGACCTATAAGAAAAACTTCATCCATTCCTACATGAAAAGCATCGGCTTCAAAAGTATCGAGCAGCTCGTCCATAAGTTCAAATATTATCAGATTAACTTCCGGATGAAGAGGACACCAGCTTCGGCAATAAATCTCTTCATTGTTAGTGTATTGGCCGGGTGTTTCGTCAAATTGAGGATACTTGACTAATAAAGGAAAAGTGCGTTGACGCCACGACTGATGACCTAAACACTGAAATTGTGGGATAAGTCGGATATGATGTTTTCTGCATTCGGCAACCAGCTTTTTGATTTGCTCTTTTTTGCTTGGATTGCCTGATCGTAACTCTGGATGAGATTGATATTCATATCCGTAATTGATTTCTGCTATGATTACGTTAATACCAACATCTGCCAGCTCGCCTACGACTTCAGTTAATTGCTCAGTTTTGTCTTGAGTTGTCATAATGACATGTACACCTCGCCAGGGCTCTGATTGTTTTGTGGAAAGTGTGCATGACACTAAAAGAATCGGCAAAATACATATTATAAGCCTGCTGAATAACAATCTTCTCATTGTGAAATCTCCTATGCTACTCTGCGAAGTAGCACTTCGCTACGAAGCACGAGAATCATAAAATCTTAATAAGAAAAAGTCTTTTAGCTTAGCAGCTTCGTCAAGCTGGTGGCAATTATTATACTGGAATGAAGTAGTCAAATACAGGAATTTTGGTTGTTGGCCTGTTGCCGAGCTTGGGAATTTGCCTGCACCTGTGTTTGCCTCGACACAGGTGGCGCAGGCACAGGTGAGAGATTTGTGTAGCTGCTCAGAGGATTAAGAACTCAATAAACGCCTGGGAAGGTCGATGTTTTGGGCTAAATGCGTACTCAAATCTATCGTTTTATCTTATTCGTGGCACCCCCTGCTGGTACAGCATCTTTTTCCCAAAGCTGGAGAATGCACTTAAGGATATCTGACCTGCTGATAACGCCTACCACTTTGTCGTTTGATGTAACCGGGACTCTTCTGATAGAGTTGTCCCTCAAGCAGTAGCAAACATCCAGCAAAGGTTCATTCTCTTCAAAGTGGATGGCAGGTTGTGTCATAAAATCATTTACTGTCCGGTTTTTTTCGTCTTTATAG
This sequence comes from Sedimentisphaerales bacterium, assembly GCA_049287505.1. Taxonomy (GTDB): domain Bacteria; phylum Planctomycetota; class Phycisphaerae; order Sedimentisphaerales; family Anaerobacaceae; genus NIOZ-UU13. The sequence continues at coordinate 2,659 of JBAQFY010000432.1, forward strand.
GTGTGGAATAATCTTAGCACATCTTGTTCTGAAAGTATCCCTACCAGAGTCATATCATCTTCGACCACAGGGACACCGGTAATGTTGTTTGTTGACATAAGTCTTATGGCTTCAATTACAGGAATGTCCCTTTTTATGCAGATTACGTCCTTGGTCATAATGTCTTTTGCTTCAAGCATCGTACAGCCTCTTTTTCACCAGCCTATTTTATAGGTACTAAAGCATTTTAAAGGAATATTTTCCCTATATAATATTTTTAATTGCAAGAACGAACTCATAATTAGTTAACCGGCGATAGCCTTCCAGCTTTGGTTTAATTCTTCCATTAGTTTGATTACATCACGAATCATTTGAGGGTCACGTTTTATATTAGCCTCAGAGAGGCGTTTACTCATAAAGCAATAGAGCTTACGGAGGTTGGTAGCTATTTCGCCGCCGGCGTCCATATCCAGGACCACGTTGAGCTCGTTGATTATGTCCTGGGCTTTGTTTATATAGCGGCCCTTTGCCTCGTAGTTATTCGCCTCAAGTTCTTTGATTGCCAGTCTCATAAACTTGATTGCACCGTCGTATAGCATAACAATGAGACGGCCTTTGCTTTGTGTTGTAATTGTATTATCCTGGTATGCTGCGATTCCGTTCATAGTATCGCTCCATTATATCGTATCTCGAGCTGCGAGATGCGTATTGCGTTAGCTCTATCAGATAATAATCAATACGCACGATGCACCACGATATTTGTTAACCGGTATCGTAACTTATAGGAAAAATGGGAGATGGCTGAGGCTTTGCCCCAGTCATCTCCCTATAAGTATCATTCAACACTCGAATGCTTGCTGTTTTTATCTGAGCAGTGTCAGTGCCATCGTAGGCATTGAGTTGGCCTGTGCCAGCATTGAGATACCGGCCTGTGCCAGCACTTGGTTCCTTGTCATCTCTGCCATTTCGGTAGCCACATCGACATCCGAAACACGAGATTCGGCTGCCTGCAGGTTCTCGGCCTGAATGTTAAGCACCGATATGGTACCTTCCAGACGGTTCATCTTGTAACCGAACTGGGCACGGGCGTTATCTTTGGTGTTGATTGCGCTGTCCAGTGTTACCAATGCCGCCTTGGCGCTGGTTACGTTGCCAATGGTCAGACCCGTGATATTAAGACCAGTCGATGCGCTGGTCATATTGCTGCCGGTCAGGGCAATATTGTCGTTTGCAGCTTTACCAACCTGGATTGCCACGGAAGCGGAGTTGTCGAGCATCTTGATGCCGTTAAACTTGGTTGCTGCGGCGACACGGTCGATTTCTGTGCGCATTTCTTTGAACTCGTTCTCCATAATACTTCTCTGTGCAGAAGAGTACGAGCCCGTGGCCGCCTGCTCGGCCAGCTGCTGCATACGCACTAATTTATCATCGATTGTTGCCATAGCCCCTTCCATTGTCTGCAGCATACTGATGCCGTCCAGAGCATTACGGCCGGCCTGCTTGAGAACAGCGATTTCGGCTCGCATCAATTCGCGAACAGCCAGGCCGGCTGCGTCATCCTTTGCACTGTTGATACGCAAGCCTGACGACAGCCTTTCGACCGATGTGGCCAGGGCATCATAGCTCATACCCAGATGCCGGGCAGCGTTTACTGCCATAAGGTTGTTCTTAATTGCTAACATATTTTTGACTCCTTAATTCAATAAAGTACCGAACAATTTTTTTGGCCCTATCAAAAGCTCCCCAACTATTAATTAGCACGTGCAACAAGCACGCCGTAAGAAGTTTACTTCCAATGCCCATTATCGACCAAAATAGATGAGACTTGAGGGATTTCTTTGGTGGAAGTACCGGCAAAATCATTGGACCGGTAATCCGGATGAAATCGGGATTGATATTTAAGACAGGCTGCTAAAAACAGCAAAAAGATAGGAAAATGTTTGTTAAATTATCGGACAATCCAGACTGGAATATGTTGATTGTTGCTATAACCATCCGGAAAATATTCTTAATCTTGGGAAATGTTCTTAATCTATAAATGTCTTGGTAATGAAAGATAATTCTTGTCTGAAGTTTTATAATAGAGTATAGTTCAGGCAATAAAAGAAGCTTTTCTAAGGTCTATCGAGATTGCATGTCAAGAATGGGAGACTGCTGTTGTTACCGAGCAACGACAGAGAGAATGAAAACAATAACCCAGTCAGGATAACCGACGGGAACGGTAGGGAAACTCTCTCCAGCAGTTCTTTATCCGGATTGACCGTTAAACAAGCTCTGGACCTCGCATTTTCCTACTACGATACCGGACGTTTGTTGGAGGTTGAACAACTCTGCCGGCTGGTCCTTCAGGAGGTTCCACACCAGATCGATGCGATGCAGTTGCTCGCCGCTCTTCTTAGTCAAAGAGGCAAATACACCGAAGCGGTACAGCTTTTGCGCGAGGTCATCAGGCAAGCACCTGGGCATGCCCATATCCATAACAACCTGGGAATAGCGCTGCATCAGTTGGAAAAGTCTCATGAGGCTGTTTTGGAGTTCAGCAAGGCGCTTCAAATTCGACCGGATTTTGCAAAAGCTCACAATAACCTTGGTGTTGCGCTGATGAAGCTGGGCCGTCTGGATAAGGCAATAACCGCCTGCAGGCAGGCAATCCGCCTGCAGGGTGATTTCAAGGAGGCATACAACAATCTCGGGCTGGCGCTGAAGAAAAAGGGAGATTTGGGAAACGCAATAGAATCATACGAGAAAGCAGTAAATCTTGACCCCGAATATGCCGGGGCCCTGAGCAATCTCGGTATGGCGCTGGGAGCTCAAGGTAGATTTAAAGAGGCGGTTAAGAATCTGCAAAAGGCGGTAAGCCTGGTCCCGGATTCAACCGAATTCCGTAATAATCTGGGTGTCCTTTTTAACCGGCAGGGGCGCTTTGAAGAGGCTGTTAGTGCAAGCGAAAAGGCTATTTCTATGCGTCCGTCCTTCTTGGAAGCCCACAACAATCTTGGTACCGCATTGATGGAACTGGGCCGATTTTCTGAGGCAAACACCGCCTTTGAAAAGGCGATTGCTATTGACCCTGAGTGTGCTGAGGCCCATCTCAATCGATCACTTGTCCTGCTGCTGACCGCTCAATTCGAGCAGGGATGGGAGGAATACGAATGGCGCTGGAGACATGCAGGTTTTTCCACACCTCTTCGACCGTTCTCCCAGCAGTGGTGGAATGGCTCTGTGGAAGGTGTGGCAAAGCTGCTCGTATGGGCTGAGCAGGGTATCGGCGACGAAGTGCAGTTTTCAGGGCTCATCCGGCATATACTGTCGCAGGGCATTCACGTGATTGTCGAATGTGATCGCCGGCTGGTGCCGCTTCTCCGGAGAAGCTTTCCCGGGACGATTATTGTTGAACGCAGTGATCCTCCGGCATCTTTGCTCAAAGACCCATCAATTACCCATCAGATTCCGATGGTTTCTATCCCGCGCGTGCTGGGATTGTCGCCGAATTCCATGTGCTTTCAGAATCCCTTTATGGTCTCCGACGAAAAGCAGCGCGACCGATTTCGTAGTGAATACAAAGTGGATGGAGCTCCTGTGCTGGTGGGGATAAGCTTCAGAAGTGGGAACAGCCAGGAGGGGCCGAAGAGATCCATCGGATTGGAGTGCTGGGGCCCTGTATTGAAGGTCGGGGGAGCGCGATTTGTGAATCTTCAATACGGCGAGTGTTCGAGGGAATTGCAAGCGGCCTATGAGCGGTTTGGTGTGGAGGTTTTGAAAGATGAGAGGATTAACCCTCTTACGGACTTAGAAAGTTTTGCCGCCCAGGTGGCCGCGATGGACTTGGTAATTTCTGTGGACAATTCAACAGTTCACTTCGCCGGAGCTCTGGGCGTTGAGGTGTGGACTATGTTGCCCACCACGCCGGACTGGAGGTGGGGCCTTGAAGGTGACAGGACTCGCTGGTATCCCAATATGCGCCTGTTTCGGCAGGCCGAGAGGGGAGAGTGGAGACCGGTTATTTTAAGGGTCGCCAAAGAACTTACTTCGTTGATAAACCCGGATGAAAGTCGGTAATTTGGCATCGCCATAAAGACCTAAGTTGGACAAGTCGCAAGTGGGAAAGCAGAAAGGTCGAAGTTTAAAGGTTTAAATCAGGTTTATAGTTACATTACAAAATAAAATTTTTATTAAGGTCCCTGAGCCCCTGCATAGTCATAGCTTTCTAACCGGCTTTGGGCATCTCTTAATTGGTTCATAAATCGGGCGATTATTTCAGGAGTATAGTATTGCCCTTCGTATGAAATTTCCTTGTATAACTCTCCGGTCAGCCATTTTTTGCCGAAGTATGTCATATCTTTTATTTTCAGGATTTCGATGTCCGCATCCGCTGATGCTCCGGAAGCTCCATATTCATGGATGCCTCTGGCGCCGGCAATTCTCCATACCTGCCAACCTCTTGACCTGGCGGTAAAACAATAATCGCTGTCACTGCCTATAAAAACAAAATTCTCGTCCAGTAAGCCGATTTCCTGAATCATTTCTTTCCTGAGTATCATACAGGCCCCGTTGCACCAAGGAATTTGCGCATCTTCGGTGAATTCTGATAACCGACCATGCTGGTGTTTTCCAAAAGGAAAGGCCTCATAACAGCCGGCAAAAATCACATAATCAGGGTCCTCAACATGCAATTGCAAGGGAGCACCAATACCACATTCAGGATGCGAATTCATAAATGCTGTCATTGTTTCCACGGCAAAAGGCTGCAGATACATATCCTGATTTAATACAAGGATATATTCGCAGGGTTGGCTTAAATACTTTTTTATACCTTCGTTTACCGCTGCGGTAAAATAGATATTGTCGTTGCTATTGTCTCTAATAAATATTTCTACTTCAACTGTTTGCTTCTTCAAGGCAGCTTTGCATTTTTCAAGCTGATTTTTGTTTTTGTAATATGGGATTATAGCTGGAATCATTTTTTCTTGTCCATAATTAAGCCTGTGATTTCCAGTTTTGTGCTTTGCTGCCGTTGTTCGCAATTCTTCGGCAACGCTTTGAAATACAGGCTCCCATTGGCCCCATTTTTTCTGCCGAAAAAGTTTCATAGTTGGGTACCATGGGCTGTCTTGGCGGTCCAGCATCCATCGCCAGTCAGGTGAAAAAGGCAGAAGTGCCCAGACCGGCTTACCCATCGCTCCGGCTAAGTGGAGCACGGAAGTATCTACCGAAATAACCAAGTCCAGATTCTCAATAGCTGCGGCTGTGTCCGTGAAGTCTTCAAACTCGGTTCCAAGGTTTGTTATTGCCATTTCATCGGCCGCTTCTTCGGCCTGCGCAGCCGCTGCGCCTTTCTGTAATCCGTATAACCGCACGCCGTCAACCTCTGTCAACGGTGCAAAGTGCTTCAACGTACAGGAACGGTAACGGTCGTTGCCATGCGTTGGAGACCCAGCCCAAACAACACCAACCTTGAAGTCCGCACCTGTAAGCTTCTTTCGCCAATACTCTGCCTTTGTCGGATAGGCGTGAATATATGGAACCTCGGCGGGAATCGTCGCCAGCGTGGTTGCGAATATTTTGGGCAGATCCATAAGGGAGACATGATAATCAAACTTCACGGCCGGCTTGTTATCGAACGATGCCTCGACTAACTCGTCAACTCCCGGAAAGCTCTGTAAAAGTCTGTACAGTGGTTTCCTTATCTCGAGTATCACCGTTCCGCCTCGGGCTTTGACCATGGGTAAATATCGCGCAAAATGCAAGGTGTCGCCCAATCCCTGCTCACAATGAACAAGAAGCCTCATGCTCGTGAAGCACGAACCGTCCCACCGTGGTATCTCATAGCAGTGAGGATACGCGGTCATCTTCAAATCGGGATTTAGTCGCCATTCGTACTCTTTCCAGCCCTCGGTGAACCTTCCTGTTCGAAGCAGCGCAAGCGACAGGTTCCAGTGTGCCTCGGCAAAGTTCGGCTTGATTTGCAGTGCCCGCCTGTAATTTTCAATCGCCTTATCATTTTCAATCACTTCAGCATATTCGCCCTTGGCATTTAGAACGCCCCCCAAATGGTTGTACGCCTCAGCGAAATCCGGTTTGAAGTGCACTGCTTGTCTGTAGTTTTCAATCGCCTCAGCGCTTCGAGCTTCGTCCCGCAGACTATTAGCTAAATTGTAGTATGCCTCGGCAAAGTCCGGTTCAAGCCGTATCGCCTGCTCGAAGTTTGCGATAGCTTCAGCGAATTGCTCCTGGTCCTTCAGGGCAATACCCAGGTTGTTGTAAACCTCTGCATAGTCAGGGTCGAGCCGAAGCGCCTGTTTGTAATTTTCAATCGCCTCAGCAGAGCGGTTTTGGGCATTTAGAACTACCCCCAAATGATTGTATGCCTCAACAAAATCCGGTTTGAATTGTATCGCCTTCTTGTAGTTTTCAACTGCCTCGGCGTACTGCTCTTGTTTTTCCAGGCAGAAGCCTATTGTGTTGTATGCCTCGGCGTAATCCGGCTTTAGTGATACTGCCTGTTTGCATTTTTCGACAGCAGCAGAATATTTACCCTGCGATTGCAGGGCGATTGCCATATTGTGATAAGCCTCGGCATAATCGGGCTTGATAGATACTGCCTGTTGATAGGCGGTGACTGCTTCTTCAAATTTTCCGAGGGCCTCGAAGACAAGCCCAAGGGTGTTGTTAAATTGTGGTATTTGGGGATTATTTGCAATCGCTTTGCAGATTAGCTCAACAGCCGTATTGTGGTTTCCCCTCTGATGAGCTATTACCCCCAATGAATGCAGTGCGACAGGATTATTAGGGTCGTGTTGCAGAACCAGTTGGTACAACTGCTCAGCCTGCCGAAGATGTCCATCTTTGTGGCGTTGCACTGCGTTTTCCATAGTTTCGGCAACGGTCGGCATCTGTGTATGGCCTTCCTGTTTTTGAAAATTAGCAAAAACCGACACGATTGCAGGCTGGTCAGTAGTGAGTAGAATAAGTGAGCTAACTCGTGCCACAGGTAAGTTTGAAGTGCCTAAAGTTACATATAACTTTAGCTCACTTTAGGCACTTTTCTGATAACCTATTAACCACTCACCAATTAACCATCCACAAATTGTTGGTTTCTGGATTTATCGTCAGTATATCTATGCCAGCATATTTATACCATCAGTAATGAGCGTCCCTTGTAATTCGGAAATGTTCTCGTAGCTATTATTGTTTATTAACCATTCGTTAATCCCGTTAGTGTCCGGATTATTTCCACCCAGATATGAACTTGTCGAGTCCTGTTGCTGCGTCCAGCCGTTTTGCAGAGATTGGTCTTTAAGAGATTCTTGCCCTGTTTGTTCACCTTCGGAGAGCACAACTTCAAGCCGTTTTATATGAATGCCTGAACCCTGAAGGTTTTGGATTATCTGCGGCAGTGCCTGCTGTATCTCTATTCTGGTTTGGGGCTTGCTGACTTCTAATAGGCCTATTATTTGGGAGTCCTGCTCATCGAATTTGATGAAAACCTTTCCCAGTTCCGGCGGATTAAGGCGAATCGTAATCTGCTGGTCATTCCCTTCGTGGGATAAAGACCTGTGCATAGATTCAAGAATCTGTTTGCCAATATCGGCAGAGACACTGCCGGGCGAAGTTTGTCCCGGCAGAGCAGCGGTCTTTGCACCCTCTACAGAGTTGTGGGATTGCTCTGTAACGGGAGTTTGTGAGTTGTTGTGCGAAAGTATTTGTTTGAGGTCTGAATCAGGGCTGTCATTGGAGGTAGAACTGCCGCGGTTTTTTGTTTGGCCTGTGGATACTTGGACGTTTATTACATTCAATTCTTGGACAGTTGGGTTATCTGAGAGTTTGTTCCCGGCACGTGGGGACTCTTTGCCGCTGCCACTTGATGATTCTGAGAATGTTTCGGCGGTGGCTGCTTTACTGTCTGATGGTTTCTCAGCAATCGGTACATTTTTTCCCGGAGTAGTCCCGTCTGGCTGAGACTGGAGTTCGGTGAGTTTGGTCTGAACCGGTGGGAAGTTGCTATTCAAGGATGTCGTTTTTGGATTGCCGGGAATGGCTGACTTATCTGTCGTGGTTGTTTCTTTGTTGGTCGTTTTGCTGTCATCATTTACAAGAGTATCAGTTCCCGGTTTTTTCCCATTGGTTAGGGTTTTTGTGGTTGCGATAGTGCTATCTGATATCGGTATCTTATCGTTATTTTTGCCTTTTCCAGGCTGGGTATCGGCAATACCCTCGGGTATGTTAGATAAAACAGTTTTGGGGTCAGGTTGGCCCTTGTCAGTAGTTAAAAGAATTTTGATTTCGGCTGATTTGGCTGCTTTTCCGGTAACAGGAGGGGATTTGTCATCTTTTAAGTTGGTGAGCAGTTGGGCGAGTTCAAAGCCGGCTTTCGGCTGGATATTGGTAATCGTGGGGAGGCCTTCTTTGCCGTTTTGTACCGTTTGACGGTATTGTGCCAACCAGCTCTGTACTATATCCGGCTGGAAGGCCGTGTGGGAGGCAGAGTCTTGCTCTTTTGGTCTTGTGTTATCCTGGTCTTGCTGGGTCGCTTCGGTTACTGCTGTTTTGTTGCGAAGCGTATGGCTAAAATCTTGTTTAGGCTTGTTTATTGGCTCATTTTGGGCGAAAGAAGACGTATTATCGGTCGTTGTTGATTCGGGAGCTTTAGAAGGCGGTGGAGTATCATCTACCGCATGTGAATACTGCATGGCATTTGTGAATGTATTAGGTTTGGATGCAGGATGGGCCGCGACATCTGTTACCGTGAACAACATATTATCGATTGTTAACGAGTTCGTGTTCATACACCATAACCCTTAAAGCCGACATTATAACAGCAACTGTTGTGCCAGTATTTGTGGCCCGACCCCATGTAAATGATAACAGCTTGCTAATACTGAACTTATGAATATTGAAAAGATGGCGATTGACCAAAAATACCTTGCTGTTTGCGATGCTGGTGGAGAAATATTCCTGGTGCAGGAAAGAATTTCCGGTGTGGGTTGAGGATAAGTAGATTAAGGACTTTGCGAGAAGTAAAGGCATGTAAAAAAGCACGCCATTGTATAAAATCCTGACATCACTGCTGCCTCTCAAATAAGCGATTATTCGGACTTAAAGTGGTTTTTCATTTAAGATAGGGGGTAATGTGCTGAAAATGACTGGTTTTCAGTGTTTGGCACGATTCTTGCTTATGTATTTTGAGAGAAAAGGTTTGTGCAGGTGCCCCGCTTTGCGGGAATCCTTAGATATTGGGAAACTTCAAATGTCCAAAACGAACAGCATAATAGCTCTTATCGAAGCCGGTATCAGGGCTGAAGGCCTTCGCCAGAAAGCGATAGCCAATAATGTTGCCAATATTGAAACTCCGGGATATCGAAGGATTGATATCAAGTTTGAAGAGTTACTTGCCAAATTACTGGATTCATCCGGGTCAGTTGACCTTAGTAAGCTTGAGCCGCAGATTTATCGACCCAGACAGACACCGGTAAAGTCAGACGGCAACGACGTTAGTTTGGAAAACGAAGTGGGAGCAATCATTAAAAACAGTCTTCGCTACAAGACGTATATTCGGCTGCTCAACAAAAAGTACAGGTGGATTGAATTGGCAATAAACGTAGGTGCACAGTAGTAATCCATTATTGGTTGCCGTGGCCCGTCCGTCTTGGCCGTGTTTTCACTTCACAGGACGCCTTACGGCGGGGCTGGAAGCCCGTGCCTCGGCTTGAAAACAATTGAAAAAGGGACAGAACAAATGGAAGTTGACAATCTCTTCGGTTCTATTGATATAGCGATTTCGGGCTTGCAGGCGCAGAGCAAAAATATGCAGGTGATTTCTTCGAATGTTGCCAACGCCCGCACAAGCGATGCCGGCAAGGGTGAGCCTTATCGAAGACTCGAAGCGACGTTCAAATCAGATGGTGATTTGGGCGGTGTTATGCTGGACAAGATACTTCCGGATGTGAGTGATTTTCTTAGGATTTTCGACCCCAGCAGTCCTCAGGCGGATGAGGAGGGATACGTTGCAATGCCCAATGTAAATTTACCCCTTGAGATGATGAATCTGAATATTGCAACACGGATGTATCAGGCCAACGTAGCGGTCTTGAAACGTTACCAGCAGATGGTGGAAAACACACTCGAATTACTTCGATAAGTTAGGGAATAGGCTATGGTTAACTTGAATGCAAATGTAGGTGGGATACCAAACCTGATGAAGGGTATTTTGGAACCCCGCTCGGTACAGCCCAGGACCAATCTCGATTCTTCCGGGATGCCGAAAGTGGAGAGTGCCGACGACAAAAAGGCAGACTTTGCTAATGCTGTGAAACACTACATATCCAAGGTTGACGACCTTCAACAGTCCTCAAATATGTCCATAAAGGATTTATTGTCGGGTAAAAATGAGGATATCAACTCCGTAATCTCGGCGGTGGCTAAAGCTGATATAAGTTTTAAGCTTCTTGTGGGTGTTAGAAATAAGCTGATTGATGCGTATAAGCAAACGATGAATATGCCGTTGTAATTGGTGAGTAGTGAATGGTGAGTGGAATAAGTGAGCTAAAGTTTGGAGTGCCTAAAGCTTAGTACGCTCAAGTCCGCTGTAGGCGGGTCAACTAATCGGATTTTTTATAACTTTAGTTCACTTTAGGCACTTTTTCGATGGCCAATTACCACTGACCAATTAATGAAAGGGCTTAATGAACTTTTTCCAAAAGATAAGTGCGGTTTGGCGAAAGATAGGTCTCGTTCAGCGGGCCTTGCTTATTGCGCTTTTTCTTACATTTGTTGCCGCCGGTGCTCTGCTTATTTATTGGGCACGCAGGCCTGATATGAGAATGCTATACCAGGAGATTGCACCCGAAGAGGCGGCTAAGATTACAGAGAAAATCAGTGATAAAGGTATTGCTTACGAATTGCGAAACGGCGGGACAAGTATATACGTGCCGAGAGAACAGGTTTATCAGCTCCGTTTGGATATGGCAAAAGAGGGTCTTCCCGTAGGTGAACAGGGGGGTTATAAGATATTTGATAATGAAAAGATCGGCGTCAGCCCATTCGTCCAAAGCGTCAACCTCAAGCGAGCACTACAGGAAGAGCTTGCCAAGAGCGTCCAAATGATAGACGGTGTCGTTCACGCCCGTATTCATATAGTAAGCCCTGAACAAACCCTTTTTACATCTGATGCCGGCAAAACCACCGCTTCTGTGGTTCTTCGGCTAAGACCGGGTTATAAATTAAGCACTTTGAATGTCGCAGCAATTACTCATTTAGTCTCCGGCAGTGTTGAGGGTCTTACATCCGAAAATGTTACCGTGATAGACAGCCAGGGCAATATTCTTTCTCGTGAGTCTGACCCAACTATGGCCAGCGGGGCAAGTACTGTTCAGGATTACAGGGAAAGGGTGGAGCAGAACTTAGCGAACAAGGTGGAGGATATGCTTGCTGCTGTTTTGGGACCAGGCCGGGCGTCAGTAAAGGTCAGTGCCATTATTGATATGAACAGCGTTAGCACCGTTACGGAAAAATATGAGCCAAAGGGAGTTGCTACAAAAGAAGAGATTAAAAGTGGTTCTGAAGCCGGGGCCGGCACACCATCAGCCGGGGGTGGGGCGGCTGTACCGGGAAGCACAAAGAAAGATGAAACAATTACTACCGAATATGAGGTCGGCAAGACTGTAAAGCAGGAGGTTGTTTTGCCGGGCCAAATTAAATCTCTCAAAGTAGCGGCATTTGTTGACTTGTCGATATCAGATGCTAATGATACAGGTACCGGTAGTAGCGCCGCAAAGATAATGCAAGAATCTGATGTGGTGGCAATTATCCAAAATGCTCTTGGTCTTGAGGATGCAACCGCAATCAAAGTAGTTGATGTTAAGTTCAATCGTCCCCTTGAATCACTGATTGAGGAGGAGCCGTCTAATTGGCCTCGCTATATAGCGATTGCCCGACAGGCTTCTTTAGGCATTATGGCAATTTGCGCGCTGCTCGTTCTTCGTATGTTCCGTGGTGCAAAGAGTAAGGTGGCATCGACTGCCGCAGTAGGTCAATTACCTGGAGCTGAAGGGGCCGCCGGGCTTCTTCCAGATGAAGCAGAGGGCTCGGAACCGTTAGTTTTGCGCAGACAGATAGCCAGTGCTTTGGAGCATGACCCTGAGCACGTTAAGCAATTGTTTGCCAGTTGGCTCGAAGACAAAGGGGGCTAAAGGTCGCGATGCATGAATCATGATGCGTTTGGCGAAAAATAAGCAACGCGATATAAGACGCGAATATCGAATGCTGAACAAGGAATATCAAATTTCGAATATAAAATTGCTTCCAGCGAGATACAAGATGGGTACCCGTCCCTTGCGAGCTCCTGACAAGCGGAAACGAGATACTAAAATGGCATTGACGGGTAAACAAAAAGCTGCAATGTTGCTGATGAGTCTGGATACGGCAACTGCTTCTGAGCTTCTCAAAGGTGTTAATGCCGAAGTGGTTCAGGAATTGGCAGTGGAATTGGCACATATGGATGCCGCTGATTTCAGCGGGAACAGGCAGAGCTTGAAACTTGCCCGACAGTTTTGTAATTCACTGCAGACCAGCCATGATTTTCGTCTTAAAGGATTCCTGAAGGAATTATTGAAGAGTACCGTAGGTGATGAGAAGACAGAGCAGATTCAAACCGGAATACAGGAGCTGCTGTACAAAGACGACCCTTTCATATCTATTCGTTCCGCCGAGTCTCAAACGATAGCGAAAATTCTGGAGAATGAGCACCCTCAGACTGCTGCCGTGGTTTTATCGGAACTGCCGGAGGAGAAAAACTCGGAGGTGCTCAGCTTTTTGGACTGGGGTATCCGAGTTAGTGTTGTCAACAGGATGAGCAGTTGTGGGGTTATGAGCGCCGAAGCAAAGACACGGATAGCAGAAGTGGTTTGCAAACGTCTTGAGACTATTGTTACCCCCGTGCTTTCTTGCGAAAGCAAGAACGGGGGCGCAGGTGGACCTTTACCGGCACAATCTGGATTATCTTTGAGGAAGTTGGCTGTTGTTTTGCAAAACCTGGGTAAAGAGATTCGAGATGGTCTGCTTGGCGTCATCCAGAGAAAAAACAGGAAAGCTGGTGAAATGGTAGCTGACTTGATGATAGTGTGGGAGGATATTCCACAAATTGCCGACAGCTCGTTGAAAGAGGCCCTGAAACAAATTGATGTAAGGAAGCTGGGGCTGGCATTGGTCAAGGCCGACGATAGATTCTTTCGAAAAATGAAATCCAATATCTCCGGGCCAATGGCTGTTTTGCTGGACGAGGAAGCGATATTTATGTCAGCTTGCAAAAAGGAAGATGTTGAGGAAGCCAGAGAGGAAATTGTCCGGGTCTTGCGCGAAATGAATGAGAGAGGTGAGCTTGCATTTATAGAAGAAGAATGCAATGTTTGACGGAATTGCTGGTCTATATTGACGATAGTAAAAATCGCCAGAAGGATATTAGAGCGAAAAATTCAAAAGAGGGATTAAGTAAGTGATGTTGACGGGTAAACAAAAAGCTGCATTGTTGCTGATGAGTCTGGATGCTGCCACTGCTACAGAGCTGCTCAAGGGGCTTGACGTCGAGGAGATTCAAGAAATTGCTATGGAGATTGCGCGAATCGATGCGTTGGTGCAGGGCGATGCCAAGGAACAAGCAAAGGTCGCCCAGGAGTTCTGTAGCTCACTTCAAAAAAAGCATACTTATAGATTTAACATAAAAACTTTTTTCGATGAAATGCTTGTAAGCGTCCTTGACAAAGAAAGGGCTGAACAAATCCAGTCCCGTATTAAAAAGGTTACGGGTAATAAAGACCTCTTTGTGGATATTCGTCTGGCCAACACGGACGAATTAGTTCTTGCATTGGAAGGTGAACATCCGCAGACGATAGCGGTGGTGCTGTCGGAGCTAACTCCAAAGAAAAGCCAGGAGGTCATGGCGCGTTTGAGTGAAGAAGCTCGACTTAAAGCTGTCTGCAGGATGACGAATCCGGAGTTTGTGGGCAGCGGAGTGAAGCAGCGAATCGCATTTACATTTAGCGAACGGCTGGAGAGTTTCAAAGGAGAGACTCTTCCGGAAAAACCGGAGCAGACTCTGCGAAAACTGGCTATTGTGTTAAGTGGTCTGGAAAAAGACCTGCGAGACCGAATGCTTGATGAGCTCAGCAAGCATGATGAGGAAACCTCCACTATGGTAAGGCGTTTGATGATAACCTGGGAAGATATTCCGTCAATAGCAGACAGGTCTATGCAGGAAGCGCTGCGAGCCATCGAGCCGGGGAAATTGGCTGTGGCGCTTTATGGAGCAGACGAACAGGTCGTACAAAAGATACGTTCAAATATATCTGAGCGGGCTGTGGCTATGCTTGACGAAGAAATTTCACTAATGCAGGAGCCGCTGGCAAAAGAAGTTCTTGATGCCAGAGAAGTAGTTGTCGCTCCGTTGCGGGAAGCCAATGAGGAGGGCAAGCTTAGATTAGTAGGGCGGTAACAGAATGTCACAGACACTTACAATCCATCTTGAAAGGCCGATTGCGTCGGCCAAAATCATGGATGATTCTGCCGGTCTTGGCGGAGTCAATTCAAAAGCAAATGCCGAGCAAATTCTGATACAGGATTCGAAGGCTCAGAAGTCAGCTTTTTCGCAGGCTTGCCAGGCACTTAATGCCGTGGCTGCCAGGCTCAATGAGTGTTATGAAAAAGTATTTGTCGAGCACAAAGAAGAAATTGCCAAACTTTCGGTGGAAATCGCCAGAAAGATTTTGATGCAAAAAGTCGAAGATGGTGCATATGAAATAGAATCTATCGTCAAAGAAGCACTCAACAATGCTCCAACCCGCCAGGATATAGTAGTGCATTTGAATCCTGAAGACTTTGCGCAATGCCGGAAGGCGCAGCAGGATGAAGCAGAAGGCGTCTTAGCCGGCATTAAGTTTGTTTCTGACCCGAAAATAGGGCGGGCCGAATGCCTGCTTGAGAGCCCAAAAGGAATAATCGAATCGTTGATTAACGAACATCTGGAAAAAGTTGGTAAAGCACTTAAAAAGGCAGAGTGAGTTATGGCTACGAGCCCCGTTAGAAATTCTGTAAAGGGTAATATGCCCCCGTCAGAAGTCCCTGCTGTTAGCAGGACAGACCAGAGGTGTCTTGATTTTGAGGGGTCGATACAAGAAGGAAAGATTTCTAATGGGGCGAATAAGGTTGGTAACGGTTTGATTGATTTTGAGAAGTTTCACTTGGCGCTGCGCAGCGTGAATTTGTTGGATTGTCAGGGTTTTGTGGTCAGGGTCTCTGGCCTGACGGTTGAATCTACCGGTCCGGCAATAGGTTTAGGAGAGCTTTGCGGTATCCAGATACGTGACGGTCGGCGTGTGTTGGCTGAGGTGGTAGGTTTCCAGAATGACCATCTTATCCTGCTGCCTTTGGAGCATATAGATGGTATATCGCCGGGCGATACGGTAACAGCCCGCACTACTCCACGCCATATTACCCTAAGCGAAAGTGTTTTAGGTAGAGTTGTGAATGGGTTGGGAGAACCTATAGATAATAAAGGCCCGTTAAAAGGCACTGATAAGAAGGCATTGGATGCAAGTAGTCCGCCACCTTTGAGCCGGGAGAAAATTACCAGCCCTTTGGCTTTGGGCATCAGGTCGATGGACGGCGTATTAACCTTTGGCAAGGGGCAGCGCGTAGGTATTTTCTCGGGAAGCGGAGTCGGCAAGAGTGTTCTGCTTGGTGATATTGCCAATTCGAGTGAGGCAAGTGTCAATGTTGTAGCGCTGATAGGCGAGCGGGGCAGAGAGGTTCGGGAATTTATCGAGGGAGACCTCGGTGCAGAGGGTTTGGCACGCAGCGTGGTTGTCGTTGCCACCTCGGATTCGCCCCCCATTCAGCGAGTAAAGGCGGCGTTCGTTGCTGTTACAATTGCCGAATATTTCAGGGACAAGGGCAAAAATGTCTTGTTTATGATGGACTCGCTTACTCGCTTTGCCCAGGCCCAGCGTCAAATAGGTCTTGCTGCAGGTGAGCCCCCAGCGACAAAAGGCTACTGTCCCAGCGTTTTTTCGATAATGCCGAGACTTATCGAACGTTTGGGCTGTGCCGAAACCGGAAGTATTACAGGCATTTTGACCGTCCTGGTGGAGAACGATGATTTGGCTGACCCGGTGGCTGATAGTGCCAGGAGTCTGCTTGATGGGCATATAGTTCTGTCGAGAAAATTGGCTGAGAGGGGCCATTATCCTGCTGTGGATATTTTACAGAGTGTCAGCCGGTTGATGCCTGCGGTGGTCAGCAAAGAGCACAGACTTGCCGCACAAAAGCTCAAAGAAATATACGCTATTTATATTGATGCCGAAGACTTGATAAACATCGGGGCGTTTTCGTCGGGCAGCAATCGACACATTGATGGAGCGATAGCCTTGATTGACAGGATAAACAGCTTTCTTATTCAGCCTGTTCGAGAGAGGACCGATTTCAAAGAAACCGTCAGACGGCTCACTGCTATTACCCGCTCGTGGGATGAGCTGCTGGGTGCCCAAGCCCGGTAAATTGCGTTCCGGGCGCTCGTCTGGTATTGAGAGTTGAAAATTGGAAATTAAATGAAACGGTTTGTATGGCGGTTACAGCGTGTCCTTGACATAAGGAAAAAGGAAGAGCAAAAAGCAAGAGCAGAATTGCTTGAGCTGACAGGAAAGTTAGCCCGGACACGAGGCGAGCTGCTGATGCAGCAGAAAATGTTAGAGGATATAATTGATGGTTTAGCCGGGGAAAATCCTAAAAAGCGATTAGGCAAGCAAGAATTTTTTCTAAAGTTTTCAGCGGCAAGTGATGAGCAAATTAAAAAACTCGAAGCTAAGGTGAACGAGCTGGAATCACAACAAAGAGATAAAATTGCGGAAGTCTTAAAAATCAGAAGGTTCAAAGAAGGCCTGGAAAAATTGCGAACCGAAGCAAAGATGAGATTTATAAAGGAGCAAGAGAAGCTTGAGCAAAAACAATTGGATGAGGGAGCTACAGTTTCATTTGTTCGAAAAGCGCAAAGTTAGGAGAAAACCAGTGAGTAAGAAACTGATAATAATCACAGCGGCAGCGGGACTGGCAAGTTTTGCCGGAGCGTTTGTCTTGGGATGGCTTACTGAACCGCCTTCAGTAAGCGTTCCCGATGAGTCGGCTCAGCCGACACTTGCCGGCGCGGAGACTGTTTCGGAATTACCCCGGCCGGGAGTCAGTATGGCAGGTGCTGTCGGCTCGGTTTCCGATAGTGAGAAAAAAGCTATGGCGGAAAAGCAGTTCAAGAATCTTGTCTTTGAGGTCAGGGAAAAAATGCAGGAGTATAACGATAAGCTCCAGAACCTTGAGGTGTGGGAACAGAGATTGCAAAAGACCCAGGATACCTTAAAGGAAGACGTTAAAAACCTCAATAATCTGCGAATCGAGCTTGCTTTAATCGTCACCAGTCTCAAGGATGAACGCGATAAGCTGCTCAAAAGCAGGATTGAGATTGCCCAGACCGAAAAGGCCAATCTGGTATCAATAGCAGCTACCTATGACCTGATGGATACATCCAGTGCCGGCAAGATATTGATTAGCATGTGTACGGGCCAAACGCAACCTGACAAGATTGATAGCAAGGGCAGTGGCTTTGATGAGGCCGTGAAGATTCTGTACTATATGCGCGAAAGGGCCAAAGCCAAACTGTTGGCTGAGTTAACCACTACTGAGCCCAAGCTGGCAGCGTTTTTGACCCAGAGATTAAAACAGATAATGGAAGGAAATTAGCCCTGTGGATATTGCAACGATAATAGGAATACTACTTGGTTTTATGGTCATTACGACCGCCGTTGTTGCTGGCGGTGGTTGGCAGATATTCATCCATATTCCCTCAATGGCCATCACCATAGGAGGTATGCTGTGTGCTACGCTCATACATTTTTCACTGCCGCAGTTTTTGGGAATATTTTCGATAATCAAGAAAACTATCATTTCGAAGATACCGTCACAGTCGGAGCTGATTCAAAAAATGGTTAATTACGCAGCCATCAATAGACGTGACGGGGCGCTGGCTTTAGAGCAGGAGATTCCCAACTTAGACAATTTATTTTTCATCAAGGGCTTGCAGATGCTTGTGGATGGGCGGGATTCCGAACAAATTCGGGACTTTATGTCTATAGAGATTCAGTACCTTCAGGACCGCCATTCCACCGGCAAAAAGATTTTGGAGTTTATGGGGTCGGCCGCACCTGCTTTTGGAATGATAGGCACACTCATTGGTTTGATTCAGATGCTCAGAAGCCTCGATTCACCTGACGCAATTGGTGGAGGAATGGCGGTAGCTTTGATTACTACTTTTTATGGTGCATTAGCTGCAAATTTGATTTTTATCCCATTGGCAGGCAAATTGGGGATTTATTCCAGAGCAGAAGCAACCGCAATAGAGATGATTGTTGAAGGTGTCTGCGCTATTGCACAAGGAGATAACCCGACCATTGTTCGAGAAAAAATGCAGGCATTTATCTCACAGGGCAGACGGGAAGAAGTAAAGGCTAATGTATAATGAGACGTGGGAGCAAAAAAGCAGAACCCGATGAAGCTCCAGGCGCACCGGAATGGATGGTAACTTTCAGTGATTGCATGACGCTGCTGTTAACGTTTTTTGTGCTTCTTTTGAGTTTCTCCTCTTTCGATGAGAAAGTTTTTCGGAAATTAAAAGCTTCTTTTTTGGAGGCTCTGCCTGGGGTCGGCCAGTCAGACGAAGCAAATAGAGATGCAGTCCTGCCTACGGAGCAAATCGAGGCGACGCCGGAGCTGGTCGAAGGCAGCGAAAAACCTACTTTGATTAAAGGATTGGAGGATAACTTAAAAGAAGATACGCCCACGAATTATCGCCGCCGGAAGGTATTTACAATCTCATCGGAAAGAATCTTTTGGGGTAGAGGTACGCTTATTTCGGCCGAAGGTCGGCGCATTATGACTAAAATGGCGTCATTCTTAAAAGAAGAGGTACCAGGACGTGTAGTTGTTAGCGAAAATGGGCCGGCGGGCGAAGAGGACGTTGAACAGCTTTGTTTGTCACGGGCCTGGACGGTTATGGAATATCTCACAACCGAGCATAACCTCAATAAAAAGTGGTTCAGCATCTCGGCGGCAAGTACTCTGGCTCCAGGGAGCCTCAGAAGTGGTGAGCCGGCCCGCGCGAGTACAGAGCCTGAACGTACAGTTGAGATAGTTTTGTTAGAACGGAGCATTTACAATTAAAAATTCAAGTGAGCTAAAGTGCCTAAATTGTGGGTATCAGCGGAACAGGAAATCAGGCTGTAGAATATCAGACAATCAGGATACCAGGAAAAAACAAGTTCAACCTGATATTCTGATAACCGGATACCCATTACCTGATAGTCTGATACGCTGATAGCCCGAATTTTCAGCTCACTTTAGGCACTTTATAATTTCCTTAATTATCGGGTTTTCAAAAGAAATGTCCTGATATCCAAATGGCCAAAACGCGACGCTCAAAAACAGAAGAAAGTGGACCTAAAGTACCGGGATATATCGTTACGTTTTCAGATATGGTAACGCTGCTGCTGACATTCTTTGTGATGCTCTTGAGCCTTGCGAAAGCACAGGACGCGGGACTAGTCGGCAGGGGACGAGATTCGTTCTTGTGGTCAATTAAAAACTTTGGACTTGGTATGTTATGGGGTAGGAAACCAAGACCCGATTTCGGTAATATTAAAATCAGGTATTTCATAATAAACCCCGATAGGTCATTTAAAGGAAGGAACTTATATATAAAAGAGGAGAAAATTCGTCAGGTATTCAATGAGCTATGCCGGTCTATGAAGACCATGCCGTTAGAAGTAGATGCAAAGAAAACCGATTTTTCGGTAACTAACATTCGTTTTGCACAGGGTGGTGCAAGCCTGGATGAGTCGGCCAAGCAGTTCTTGGGTGGCTTTTGTTCGCATTTGCAGTCCGCCATGGCGGATTCCAGACCAGTTAAGCTTTATGTGCTTGGTTTAGCCGATGACCAGGCAACCGAGAAAGAGCAGTGGATACTTTCAGCTAAGCGGGCCAGGGTGGTTGCGGATTATATGCGGGGTATTTTGTCTTCGGAGTCGGATTTCCAAGCGCAACGCAGTACATTTGGGGGCTGGTCTAAGTGGTCTGTTTATTGGTGGGGAGCTGGGCAAGGAGGTGATTGGGTGCAGCAGGATAGCCCGATTTCAAAACAGTCGCAGATACTAATCGCAGTCCTAAGGGCAGACGATTAATTTGTGCCCGTGTCAAGTTTTTCGACAGTTTGTCTGTTTATGCGCTAATTCTTGCATCGAAAGTCCTGCTGACGGGCTATTAATGCCCATTTTGGCATTTCGGCACACCATTTGCTTATGAAATAAAGTGCCTGAAGTAGTAGGGTGGGCTTTAGCCCACCGAGACGAAGTTGGTGGGGCAAGCCCCACCCTACAATTCTTTGGTATTTTGCAGGGGCCCCGCCTTGCGGGAATCCAGCGTGATAAGATACAGGAAAAAAATCGTTGTTTTTTTGATAACAGTTGTGTTGGGCGGCGGTGTGCTATTGGTCTGCTCGGCTCAATCGGCTGCCGATGCTGAAAAGCACGCTTCTCCGCAAGGAGTCCTTAGGACTAACGGGCGTGGAACAGAATTGGAAAATTCACCTGTACTCGCGTCACCGCAGTCCACAGGATGCCTTGCGGCAGTGCGAGCAAAATCCCAATCTGGTTCTTTATTTGAAAATGACCCCAATTTTTCGAGAAGAGCGAGTGATGGTTTGAGTACCCGAGAGCTGTTCTTTAAGATGATGGTTTCGGTTTTGTTCCTCGCGGCTCTGGGCGCAGCGGCGATTTACGTTTCAAAAAGGTTTCTACCAAAGATTACTAACCTGCCGGGCAAAGAGATTCGTATCGCCGAAACAGTTCACCTCGGGCAACGCAAGGCAGTGCATCTGCTCGAGGTAGGGGAGCGAAGGTTTCTTATAGGCAGTACAAATGAGAACATTACAAAATTAGCCGACTTAGAAATGGAAGTGAATAAAGTGCCTAAAGTTTAGAGTGCCTGAAGTTATGTATTATTTTTTTCACTTTATCACTTTAGTTCAATTTAGGCACTTTAGTTCAATATTGAGGATATAGATGACGGGCAAGCTTATTAGATTGGTTTTTCTGGCGTTTGTTGTTTTGCTACCAGCCGGCTTATCTTTTGGCCAGGATGTAAATATGATGCCAATTAAGCCTGTGCAGCCTGGCAATACTTCCGCGACAAGTGTTCCACCAAACGGTGTTCCAAGCATTACGGATTTGATGACGGTTATAGATAAGGCAACGAGCAACGAGACCAAAGGTAAAGATTGGTCAACCCCTGTCAAACTTGTAATCATATTTAGCGGCCTGGCGATTCTGCCGAGTCTTTTGGTAATGATGACTTCCTTTACGAGAATAGCTATTGTTTTGTCTTTTATTCGACGTGCTTTGACCACGCAGAGCATACCTCCTACGATTGCAATGATGGGTTTGGCCTTATTTCTGACGTTGTACACAATGGCTCCTACATTCTCCAAGGCCAACACGGACGCCATCCAGCCTTATCTTGCGAACGAGATTGATTTTCAAACGGCCGGTACCAGGGCCGGCGATTGTATCAAGGAATTTATGCTTCGGCAGAGCAGGGAAGCCGATTTGGCTCTTTTTGTGCGGATGGCCAGAATAGAACCACCAGCAAGTCTGATGGATATAGATTTACATATAGTTATTCCGGCGTTTATTATTAGCGAATTCCGCACTGCATTTGAGATAGGTTGTCTTTTGTTTATTCCTTTTCTACTGATGGATATAGTTATTGCAAGTGTTTTGCTTAGTGCTGGTATGATGATGCTGCCGCCGATGATGATTTCGCTGCCCTTGAAGCTGATATTATTCATTCTTGTTGACGGATGGGGGTTACTGGCCGAGAGTCTTAGCCTGAGTTTCAGATAACGTCAAGTGTAAAGTGCCTGAAATGAAAAAATGATAACTTTAGCTCACTTTAGGCATTTTCTAATTTTGACATGCGGATACGAGGTGCGAATTATGGATGGTAGTTTCATTCTTTACCTGGGCCGGCATACTCTCGAGACGGCTTTGCTTTTAGCTGCTCCCATTCTGCTGACATGTATAGTTGTGGGGGTAATTATGACATTGTTTCAGGCAGTTACTTCTATACGCGATATGACCTTAACGATAGTACCTAAGCTTTTGGCTGTTGGTCTGGTCATGTTGGTTTGTGGCGGTTGGCTCCTGGAAGTGGTACTTAAATTTACCAACGAAATCTTTGGCCATATCCGGAATATTGGACACTGAAGGGGCAGAAGTCAGATGTCGGAAGTCAGAAGTCAGAAATTCTGTCCTCTGTCCTCTGACTTCTGTTTTCTGTAGTGCACTTTAGGCATTTTTTATGGAGTTGATAAACGAAAAACTTCTTGGTTTTGTAATGGTGCTGACAAGGGTCTCAGCATTTTTTCTGGTACTTCCTGTTTTTGGGTGGAAAAGCATTCCTGTCAGGATAAAGGTTGCAGTAACTGTTCTGGTTACGATTTTTTTTTCGATGATAACGCCTGTACCCGTCGAGTCAGGGCAAATCTCTATCGTCAAGGCAGTATTGCTTCTGGCTAACGAAGCCACCTATGGGCTGGCTCTGGGTCTAATCGCTGCTTTTGTATTTGCAGCGGTGAAATTCAGCGGCCGTATTATCGAACGGCAGATGGGTTTAGCTATGGCCCAAATTCTGGACCCATTGAACGATGAGGACACTCAAGCGCTGAGTGCCTTGTTGGAGATGATATTTATACTCTTATTTCTCAGTGCTAATGGTCATCATTTGTTTTTGTTGGTTATCTCGCGAAGTTATGAGACCTTTCCTGCCGGCAGTATCCCGACAATACCCGTTTTGGCCGGTGGCATAATTAAGGCTGGTTCGACACTGTTAATGGTCGGCTTGAAATTGTCCGCACCAATATTAGCAGCATTATTGTTGTTGATGGTTGTATTGGCTGTCTTTGCACGCATGATTCCGGAAATGAACATTCTATTTATCAGTTTGCCTATGTGTGTTGGTCTGGGATTGTTAATGGTGGTGGTATTTTTGCCGTTTATTAATACGTTTGTGGCCGAATTCGCTGATTGGATGGGCAAACTACTGCCTTTATGAGACCAATGACCACAGACTTCAGACTCAAGACCATAGAACAAAATCGTTTGTCTTGAGTCTTGCGTCTTGAGTCTTTTACTAACATCGGGGACAGATTATGCCAGAGCAGGCTGCCGAAAAGACAGAACAGCCAACGGCAAGGAGATTATCGAAAGCCAAGGACAAAGGGCAGGTACCACAGAGTCAGGAGCTAACATCGATTGTAACACTTCTGGTATTGGTGGCAATGCTTGCTCTGTTGGCACCGAGCTTGCTCCATTGGTTCATAATAGAAATTAGGCAAGGGATGTCGTGCGAAAATAGCATTTTTGCTGACAGCAGTGGATTTTTGGATTTCATCGGTAAAAAAATTATCGATATAATACTTGTTATCTGCCCCATTCTCGCGGCACTTTGTGCGGGTTCTTTTATAGCCACCGTCGCTGTCAGCGGACTGAATTATTCGCCGGGGGCTTTAGAATTAAAATTTGACCAGTTCAATCCTGTTGCAGGGTTAATGAAGCTGGTAAACGCTCGTTCTCTCGTGAAGCTCTTATTATCCGTACTAAAGCTGTTTTTCATCTCACTCATCGTTTGGTTGTATCTTCGGAGCAAGCTCGATATGCTTGCTTCTCTTCGATGGGCCTGGTCTATACAGATACTTGCGGTTATAGCGAAAATAATACTTGGTCTGATGATACGCATCGGCGTCGTACTGTTGGTTATGGGTATTGCCGATGCCTTATATCAGAAATGGAAATACATACAAGAGCTGAAGATGACAAAGCAGGAGGTTAAACAGGAGCTCAGGGATACAATAGGTTCACCTGAGGTTAAAAGTCGAGTCCGGCAAATTCAATTTCAAACGGCCTTGAAGCGCATGTTGCAGGAAGTGCCCAGGGCCAGTGTGGTCCTTGTTAACCCAACACATGTTGCTGTTGCGCTGCGTTATGAGGCAAAGACGATGGAAGCGCCTGTAATGGTGGCCAAAGGGGCAGACAATTTGGCGGAAAAAATAAGGGAAATTGCACGGGCTTACGGTGTGCCAATTGTACGAAGGCCAGAGTTGGCAAGAACAATATATTCAACGGTCAAACTCGGCAATCCTATACCCGAGACCTTGTTTGTGGCGGTAGCAGAAGTGTTAGCTATGATTTACCGTTTACGTCGTATAAAAGCAAACTCCCGGACATAACAACAGGTGTTTTAGTGTTCCCTCCAATAACTCACCGAATGGAAATCCACACTACGTTCTGACCTTTATGTCATAGACCGAAACCTAAGGCGCCCATTTGTTGTTGTATCAAAGCTAAGTTTTTCTCAAGACGGCTAAATCGAGCTATCAATCTTTCTTCTCTTTTAGTAAGGCGGTTTTCTTCGTTTTCAATCTTTTCCTGTAAATATTCTATTTGTTTGTCCACATGTTTCTGGTCGATTTGGATGGAGCCGGTTGTTAGCTTGAGCATTTTATCAAGCGCATCCTCTATTGCACTGGTAAAACCCTGTTTTACCCTGACAGTGGCGGTGAAAGTGTCGTCCTGACTTAAGTCAACGCTGAGCTGAAGGCTATGCTCAGGATACATAGGAGCACCATTATCGTCAAAGGTGTTGTTGCCGGTAATTATATTGCCGCTGAATGTTGCGTCGCGGTAGGTTGATTCGGTTGAGAGTTTGATTTTGGCGCTGGTGATTACGCTGCCGCTTACAACCACCTCGACGTCGTAGCTGCCCGCTGTAGTATAATCGCTGCTGGCGCCGTAGAATTCAATAGTATTACTGTTGCTGCTGCCGGTCTTATCTGCTCCGATTATGGCCAGTACGCTCATATAATTTTCAGCTATTGCTTCATCGAAGACATTCATGTCAAGACTCAATACTCCTTCCCTGTCGAGCTTAAAGCCGATATGAGCCGGCGCCAGGAACGTATCAATATCCTCTATAAAGCCATTGGTCTGGGCGATAAGAGGTGTGCGAATCTGCTGCCTTATGGTCGAAACGACATAATCTCCCATTAGAACGCCGGCAGTCTTTAGAACGTCATTGTAACCGCTCTTTTCCTTGATATACTGGACGGCAAGGTTATAGGAATCAACCATTTTGGTTAGTTTGTCTTTTACCGATTGGATATCTCGGGTTAGAGTTATCTCCTCTCCGTTGGCATCAGTCGTATCGTGCAGATGCAGTGCTACGCCGTAAATGACGTCATCTACTGTG
>JBAQFY010000433.1:0-1597 GCA_049287505.1 Sedimentisphaerales bacterium
ACGGCATAGGGCGAGGCTCAGTTTTGGTCTCGTCCTTTTATATATGCCGTTGGCTCTAATGCGATAAATCCTCCGCCGAAGGCGGATTTTTACCAACTTTTTTGGAGTTGATCCAAAATAATATAAAAATGCACGAATTTGCTCTTGACACAAGGCCGTCTCGTGTGGTACAAGTGACAAAATAGAGACCTGTGGGCTTTTTCTTTTCTTATGATTTGTTGGCGTTCAGCAATTTCACCTCGTGTCCTTTTAATATTGAATATTTTTATACTGTCTTGCCGATGTCTGGAATGAGGGATAAGTGGTGTCCCATAAACAGTTAACATTCTGGAGGCAAGACAATGCAAGCTCTTTCAAAATTCTGTTGTCAGAATAAAAAATGCCCGGATTTTGGAAAACGCGGCGTGAATAATCTGACTGTGTGCGGCTGGTACGGCAAAAATAGCCATATCCGTCTGCTATACTGCCGAACATGCAAGAAGCGATTTTCCGAACGAAAAGGCACACCGCTGTTCGGGCTGCGACTGCCTGAGGAAAAAATGGTCTCTCTGTTAGAGCATATCTCAGAAGGTTGTGGCGTACGTAAGACCAGCCGTCTTGTGCAAGTACATCGAGATACGGTAACACGTTATGCCTTGGCAGCCGGAGAGCATGCCAAGGCGCTTCACGATGAGTTGGTGGCGTTTTCCCCCCCAAACCACTGAGGTGCAGTTTGACGAGAAATGGGCTTTTGTGGGCAAGAAAGAAAAACACTGTAATGACAATGAGCCGGCTGACAGTCAACAGGGAGACAACTGGGATCATGTAGCTTATGATCCTGAGCATCGTTTGGTAATCAGCGTTGTACCTGGCAAACGCACAGCAAAAAACGTTGAGAAACTTCTGGCCGATTTTAAGAAAAGAACCGGTGGTCGCATTATGAATTTGATGACATCCGATGAGTATAAACCGTATAAAAAGGCCATATTGAAGGCCTACGGCAAGAAAACTACGCCACCATATACGGGCAAACGAGGCCGCCCCAAAGGTTCTCGGCGTGTTGCAGCAAAGGGCTTGAAATATGCCACTGTACACAAAATACGGCGGAAGGGTCGAGTGGTAAAGATTGATCTGCGTGTCATCTTTGGCAGCAAAGCCGAGGTGGAAGCTGCGATAGAGACATCGGCGGTTAGCAAGGTGATTAACACTGCTTTTGTCGAAAGACACAATGGTACAGATCGCAACCGCAATGCTCGAAAGGTTCGTAAAAGTTACTGCTTTTCTAAGGATTGGGACGTACATAATGCAATGACCTATTTTACGATGTATAGCTATAACTTTTGTTGGCCGGTAAGAACACTTCGTGTACAAGACCGAAATGATCGATGGCTGTCGAGAACACCCGCGATGGTCGCAGGTTTGACCGATCATATTTGGTCTTCGGGCGAATGGCTGAGTTATCCGGTCGTTCAATTATCATAGGACACGAGGCAATTTTGCAGAAATCATTAAACGAATCATATAAGGCTCTGCTTACACAAGGGGCAATAATTCCAGAACGCCGAATCCACCGACCAGCCGCAGCGCCTGCATATTTCCGGGAAAGGCCGAACCTGCC
>JBAQFY010000434.1:0-18209 GCA_049287505.1 Sedimentisphaerales bacterium
GTGCAAAACTGCATACTGTGTACTTCGGCGACAATTTTGACAATGTGAACAATGCCGCTGGTGGACTTCCTCAGGGAACTGTAACCTATACCCCCGGCACACTCAAATTGGCTAAGACTTACTACTGGCGTGTCGATGAGTTTGATGCTATCGCAACGTATAAAGGCAAGGTCTGGAGCTTTACTACTGAAGGCGCCGTCGTGAGCCCGAATCCATCTAACGGTGCTGTGGATGTAAAGCAGACAACGATTCTTACCTGGTCGCCGAGCGTTTATGCTGCTTCGCATCAGGTGTACTTCGGCACAGATAAAGAGGCCGTACGCAATGCCAATACCGGTTCGCCGGAGTATAAAGGCACTAAGGCCCTTGGTTCTGAGACCTATGACCCCGGAAAACTTGATTGGAATACCACCTACTATTGGCGTGTCGATGAGGTCAATGATGCTAATCCCGACAGTCCGTGGCCGGGCATCCTCTGGAGCTTTACGACTGCCGACTTCCTTGTCGTTGACGATTTTGAGTCTTACAATGACATTGACCCCCCTGAAGCGGGGAGCAACAGGATATTTGAAGCGTGGCCGGACGGTTTTGAAACCTCGACAAACGGAGCTCTCGTCGGCAATGACCTTCCTCCTTATACCGAGCAGACCATTGTTCACGGCGGCGCCAAGTCGATGCCATATTTCTACGACAACAACCTCAAGTTCTCTGAGACAACCCTGACGTTGGTTTATCCTCGTGACTGGACTGAGAACGATGTCAATACACTGACGCTTTACTTCAGTGGTGATTCGGATAACGCTGCTGAGCGGATGTATGTTGCCCTCAACGGCAGCGCGGTGGTCTATCATGATAATCCGAATGCATCGCAGATAGGTATCTGGACGGGATGGAATATCGAACTGCAGGAGTTTACAAGCCAGGGCGTGGATCTGGCTAACGTCAATACGATTGCCATTGGTTTCGGTGACAAAAACAACGTGCAAGCCGGAGGCTCAGGCAAGATGTACTTTGATGATATTCGATTGGCTACCGCCGCGGCCCCTGTCGGAAAGGTCCTATTGTTTGAAGAGGATTTCGACAGTATGGTCCTGGGTACGACCGTGGAGGAGTCCCCGGGCACCGAAGAGGTCTGGACGAATACTCCACCCGCTGGATGGATCGTTGACAATAGTGGTGTTCCGGGCTTCGGCAATCTGGCTGTGGACGGTGTTACCGAGTGGGCCGGCTGGGCCTTCGTGAAGAGAGATTGGTGGTTCATAGTCGATCCTCAAGGTCGTGACAACTTCCAGTTAGGGCAGGACACCATTGCTGTGGCCGACCCGGATGAGTGGGATGATAGTGCTCACCCGGCGGGCTACAACGTTGCAGAAGACCCCTATGATACCTGGCTCAGCACGCCTGCAATTGATATCTCCGGTGCTCAAGCTGGCACGGTTCAGCTCAAGTTCGATTCGAGCTGGCGCCCGGAGTTTGACAGCGACTATCACCAAAGTGCGATTGTGACCGCCTCCTTTGATGGAGGGGAGGAGATTGAAATGCTCTTGTGGTTGTCAGATCCGAGTGATCCGAAGTACAAGCCCGAAAGTCTTGCCAACGAGAACGAGACGGTTGTGATCGATGTGGACAATCCCCCATGGGCTACGAGCGTGGTTTTGACGTTCGGTTTGTTCGACGCCGGCAATGACTGGTGGTGGGCGATTGACAATGTGCAAATCAGCGGCCTTCCCAAATAGAAGGTCGTTAGCTAATGAATTCGCATAGATACGGGGCTTATACCTCTTGATTCGGTATGAGCCCCTTTCAGAAATTGATAATTGAGTCCGCCGCGGGTGGATTTCGCATAGAGCGAATCTTCGACTTCGATATTGATTATTTGGGGGGAGATTGCACTGCTCTGCGAAGTACTTACTACTCTGCAAAGCAACTTCACAGGGTAGCGCTACGAAGAATGAATTGCCGATTTTGTTTGAGGGTGTTGAAAAGGCATATGTAACTCGAAAGATTTTCCTTGACGGGAAAGTGGCTGATGTGCTATAAAAGAAAATAGTGAAGCTTGTGCCTGCGCGGTTCCTGCCCTGAGCGTAGTCGAATGGGCGGGTATCCGTAGCATTTAGACATCCAGCAGGTGCAATTTTTGTAGTTTTCCGAAGAGAGGAGGAACTGCTGCGTATTATGCAAGGCAAAGAGTTTTAAGTAAGAACTTTTTTTACTTTGCAGTTAAGATTTTTCATTCCAATTAGCGGCTCATATCTGGTTTTTGAAGAAATGAGGTAGCGGCAAGCCGTAAGAAATTTTCGACATCCGCTTCTCGCAGATGTGGTTTCTTGACGCCTATTGAAGACAACGAATGTTTTGATGTGTGGCCAAAGCACGGTCATTTTAACTTTTTTGCAGGAGGACTAATTATGTGCAGGAAATTGATTTATCTAATTTCTTTTGTTTTGGTGCTGGGCATTGGTAGTCTGGCTCAGGCCGGTCTTCCGGAATGGGAGGCGGCTATAAGCAGTGCTAATCCGCTTCATTGGTATAAGTTTAACGAGACTACCGGAACCAATTGTGTCGATTCCGGCAGCGCAGGCCTGGGGGGTACCTATGATGGTGTAACGTTAGGTGTGCAGGGACATTTCGGCGCAGGAACGGCTGTGAGATTCGACAGGAGCCCACAGAATCGTGTCAATCTTACCGGCGGTACGGACCTTGACACTTCATGGACGGTAGAATATATCGTCATGAATATGAAGCCGGCGGCCGCTAATGATTCAATGGCACTGCATGACAGCGACAGCACTTCGGTTCGCTTGGCCGGCTGGACCGCATTGGGCGAGGTCGGCTTTACCCTGTATGGGGTCGCTGACTATCAGTTCACACCGGAAGAAGGATTAACTTTGGAGGATTTGGTTATACCGGTTGGTGAATGGATGCATTTAACATGGCGCAGGGACGACGCGGGTGGTACGCAAATATTCTTCAATGGTAAACTGGTAGGAACCAGTACGGACAGCGTTGCGTTCCCTCGGCTAAGAATTGGCGGTCGTGGCGGCGGCCCTGCCGATTGGCTTGATGCCGTTCTGGACGAATCTGTTGTTTTTGGCCGGGCCCTCACAGACGATGAGATTATTGCTCATGCTGCTTCTGCCGGTCTTGCGGGGCTTAGTGCTAATAATCCCGGCCCGGCTAACGGTGCCTTCAATGATGATACGTGGGCGAACCTTAGCTGGTTGCCGGGTTATGGTGCGGTCTCGCACGATGTGTACTTCGGCGAAAATTATGACGATGTTGCCGACGGTGCCCCCGACTCGTCGGGGTTCCGGGGCAACCAGCCCTCTACGTTTTTTGTTGTCGGCTTTCCCGGATTTCCATATCCGGATGGCCTTGTTCCGGGCACGACTTACTACTGGCGGATTGATGAGGTTGAGGCCGACGGTACTACAATACACAAAGGTAATGTCTGGAGCTTTACGATTCCCCCCAAGACAGCCTATGCACCCGACCCGGCTAATGGTGCCGAGCAGATAGACCCGGCTGCAAAGCTTAGATGGACGGGAGGTTTCGGTTCCAAATTGCACACCGTTTACTTTGGCGACAATTTTGACGATGTGAACAATGCCGCCGGAGGTCCACCTCAGGGAGCTACGACCTATACGCCCGGCACACTTAAATTAGCTCAGACTTACTACTGGAGGGTCGATGAGTTTGATGCCGTCGAGACGCATAAAGGCAACGTTTGGAGCTTTACTACTCAGGGCGCCGTCGGGAACCCGAACCCGGCTAATGGTGCTGTGGATGTAAAGCAGACCCCGATTCTTACCTGGTCACCGAGTGTCTTTGCTGCTTCGCACCAGTTATACTTTGGCGCTGATAAAGATGCCGTGAAAAATGCCGGTACAGGTTCACCAGAGTACAAAGGCACTAAGGCCCTTGGTTCTGAGAGCTATGAATCCGGAAAACTCCTGTGGGATTCCACTTATTATTGGCGGATTGATGAGGTCAATAACGTCAACCCTGACAGTCCGTGGGTAGGCCCTGTCTGGAGCTTTACGACTGCCAACTTCCTTATCGTGGACGATTTTGAGGACTACGATATTGGCAACAACGAAATATGGTGGTCGTGGAAAGATGGGCTTGGCTATGCCGCTCATGGTAATGAACCGGCCTATCCCGGTAACGGAACCGGCTCAATGGTTGGCGACGAAACCACCGGTTCTTATTGTGAGGAAACTATCGTTCACGGAGGCAGCCAATCAATGCCTTTATTCTATGACAACAGCTTCCTCAGGTATTCAGAGGCCCAGAAGACACTGACTTATCCGCGTGACTGGACCGAGAATGGTGTTAGCACGTTGACGATTTGGTTCAGAGGCATTTCGGCTAACGCTGCCGAGACTTTGTATGTTGCTCTCAATGGCAGTGCCGTAGTCACTCATGACAATCCTAATGCAGCACAAATAGAAGAGTGGACCGAATGGAATATCGACTTGCAGGCATTCGCAGACCAGGGCGTGAACTTAACCAATGTCGATACGCTCGCACTTGGTCTTGGTAACAGGAATAATCCGGTGGCTGGTGGTTCAGGTACGATGTACTTTGACGATATTCGTCTGTATCTTCCGCCGGAGCCGGCACAGTAAGCAAGGATTTTGGACGGCAATTAAAATTGTGTAGATGATATTAAACTCTCAAAGTTTGAGATTGCCGCGTCCACCTCTGGCGGACGCGCAATGACAAACAGCAGGGATGTCAATTCGGGGCCTATGCCGAAGGATTCGGCATAGACCCTTTTCAATTGACAATCGTTCACACCTACGCGGGAATGACAAGTTGCAAGTTGTTATCGTTAAAACAATAGTTACAGTCGTACATGATTTAAAAACGGTCAGTTTGAGCACTTTACATTGAAAACCAGACAATTGCAAGAAAATCAGAGACAAATAACATCAAAGGCCGTTTCTTTGATTCTTTAAAGAAACGGCCTTAATGCTCAATTAACTTCGCTAAGTGTCTTTTGGGGTTCCTATTTGCCTATCATTTGTTTTGTGCCTTGAGTTGAGCTCAATAGCTTCGCTCAGATTAAGCTCAGCGCCCGATATCGTCGTACAACCTTACGGCTTGCGGTCTGCTCCTTCGTTACTCTCTGTTCTCGTGCGGCCAGACTACACGCCCCGAACATACCATTTGCCCTCCCGGTAAACTAAGACCAGCGTGCCCGCGCAGAACAGAGAACCTTTTGGGCACAGATATACAGCGTGCTCATATCCATTTGTCGGTTGCTCCGGCCGGCTTGGCATGCCGAGAAACTCGTGATTTACCAGCTGGCCGGCCAGAGCCATAATTTGTTCTATTTGATTTGTAGTGAGCTGTCTTTCAATAATGAGATGCTATGGGTACAATTTATATTATCTCGTTTAATTCGAGCATATTCCTGGCGATATTCGATATTCTTCTGCGCAGGGCCTTTGGAGCGAGCACCTGGACCTGGTCGCCGTAGCCGAGTATCCACCAGGTGATTTCACCCAGGCCGTCAACACGAAATTCTACGGTGGCTGAGCCGTCATTGTTGAGAGCAACTTTTTGGGTGCTGTGCCATTGTACCTCGGCGACATTATTGGCGACTTTGGGCAGGAACCGCAGCTTGATATTGTAGATTCTGCCTTCAGGTATCATTGACCAGGCCCTGCCGAGATAATCGTACACGTCGAAATTCTCGCCGTCCACGAAGCATTTCTCCGTAGTTTGTAAATCCCTGATGCGGTTAAGCTTGAAAGTGCGGACATTTTTGTGCAGGCTGGAGTGGCCCAGTACATACCATGCCCGATTGTTATAAAGCAGGTGATAGGGACACAGCTCAACGTCAATAATTGTCCCCTCGAAAAGCGAATGGTAACGGATGTTCACTTTACGTTTCTTTACGATAGCTTGTTGTAACTGTGCGAAGGTTTTGTCAAGGCCGGCAGAATGCGTGACCAGTGCCTGGGCACTGGCCTTGGTTGAGATATTCTGTAGAGCTGTATTGCAATATCGCCTGATATTGGCGGGAAGATTGTTTTCGATTTTCAGAGCAGCTAACCGAACTGAGTTTTTGAAGGGCAATTGTATCTGGTCCCTTGCCTTGTGCGCCAGCAGAAGCAGACCCAAAGCCTCCTGCAGGCTCAAATCTACCGGTGGAAGAAAAAACTCAGGCTCTATGGTATAGCCGCCGGTCCTGGCGTCGTAGCGGTACGGCACGCCGATAGCCTGAAGCTCTTTCAAGTCGCGAAAGATTGTCCGCCGGCTCGTTCCGAACATTTTCGACAAATCACCAACGGCATAGCTTTTTCCCACCTGCAGTGTTGTTAAAATCTGCATTACTCTGCTGATTCTGCTGCGTTTCATAATTTACCCCCTGACAATTGACTATTTACTATTTATTATTGGTTTTTAATTCTTATTTTTTACAATAGCAATAGACAAATAGTCAATAGCCAATAGAAAATTTAAAGTTGATAAAATTGGAAATTACAGCGCAGGTTCCGTTAGAGGTTCTACAAATGCCAAATATTCCACTAAAAAAGCGAAAATTTGTAACTGTCCCAAAATTTGTGGTTGAGCACTTTGCC
This sequence comes from Sedimentisphaerales bacterium, assembly GCA_049287505.1. GTDB lineage: Bacteria > Planctomycetota > Phycisphaerae > Sedimentisphaerales > Anaerobacaceae > NIOZ-UU13. The sequence continues at coordinate 6,597 of JBAQFY010000434.1, forward strand.
TACGACCAATTGTGGCTTAGCCCATCGACGAAACACAGTAAATAGGGCTTTAAAAAAAGTCCCACAATCGTTGGGACAGTAATAAATTTCTGAGAGGGTTGACAACAATTTCAGCGGCGGCTATAATGAACGAATAGTCGGAGATATGTTTTTGTGCCGGCCGAAAAATATAATCTGACCAAAAAACGATTATCCGATGGTTACCACCGGAGTGTTTGGTTTTGTGAGTTCTGTAAAATGAAAATCGGGCGTTTTTTTTTGAGCGAACCGCCTGCACAGGTGATTTCAAAGAGGAAGAAAAGATGAAAGGCGTTTCTTTTTTTGTGTCCCCGCTTTCGCGGGGACGGGTTTACCCCTGCCCAAGCAGGGGCAAGGTGATTCTCGTGCTGCGTAGCGAGCTAATTCGCAGAGTAGTATTGGCTATTGTTTTGTTTGTTTTTGTTTTCCTGCCCTGCGGCTGCAGGTCTTACGAACAGATGGGTGAGACTGCCGCTGAAGGACACAGAAGGCATCAGCGCACTCTTCGTATTAATCGACAGCAGATGGCGGCAGATTTAGACAAGCTTATGCTTCTTGATAGGCCCAGCAAGCTCACCGACAAAAGGATACCATAATTTGCGCGTAAATTGTGTTGACTTTTACGCAATACGTATTACGTACGACTGGAACAAAGGGATTTGATTCGTGGAACCGCTCATTGATTATTTCCGCCGCGTGGCCAATAACAATGATTGGTGGGTTGTTGGCATTGAGCTGATTCTTATCGGCCTGGTGGTTTACTGGATTGTGGACTTCCTCGAAGGCACTCGCGGAGAGAGATTATTCCGCGGCGTAATACTCATTCTTGTTATCGGGGTGCTCATCTCAAATTTGCTTGTCCGGCAGTTTGATTTCGCTCGGCTTCGATACCTTTATAAGGGCTTTTTGATTGGCGTTTTGATTATCGCCGTTGCCGCCTTTCAGCCGGAGATTCGAAGAGTGCTGATACGTCTGGGCCAGCCGCGCTTCTGGGCAGGCTCGTTACAGCAGTTAACAAGAACCGTAGAAGAATTAATTACCGCTGTAACCGAACTTTCCGCCGCTCGAATCGGAGCCATTATTGTTATAGAAAATCGGGTGGCATTGGGCGAATTCATAGAAACCGGAGTTCGAATCGATGCCAAGGTAACGGCTGACCTGCTTAGGACCATCTTCCATCCCGGCACAGCCCTTCATGATATGGCCGTTATAATACGGGGCGACAGAGTCGTTGCCGCCGGGGTGCAGCTGCCTTTAGCTGAGCTTGGCAGCATTGGGGGCGTTGAGCTTGGCTCCCGGCACCGTGCAGCTTTAGGCATAACGACAGGCTCGGATGCCACCTGTCTGGTCGTAAGCGAGGAAACCGGCATCATTTCACTCGCTAAAGACGGCAAAATTACCCGAAATATAGACGAATCTGCATTGAGAAAGCATCTTGCAAACGTGATATCGTGAATTGAATTGCACTCATGCTTCGTAGCGACTCGTGCTACGTGGCAACTTCGCAGAGTAGTAAGTACTTCGCAGAGTAGCACCGGATATGCGGTACCAGATATGATATTAGGAAAGGTCAAATACGGCAAGATAGCAATCGTGATTTTTTTGACGGTCCTGATATGGGTCTGGGTTGACTTGGCGCTGGATGAGGAATTCACCGTCCCCAAGGCCACTATAAACGTGGCCTTCAAGCCCAATCTCCTGGTCAGCTTCGACGACGAACCAAAGGCTACAATTGATAATATTGTGCTCAAAGGTCCGGCCTCCAAGGTCGCCGAGGTAAGACGAAAACTGAATGACGGCTCGCTGGTGCTTGATTTCTTTTTGGACCCTGAGCGGGAAGGAATGACTACTGCCGGCCCGCACACTCTAACAGTCCTGGATTTTATTAAAAGGAGCGAAAAGATGAAAGAGCTCAGCGGCCTTACGGTTGAAGCCTGCGAGCCGGAGATGCTTAATGTCAGTGTTGTTGGGCTTGTTAAAAAAGCAGTAGATATTGAGTGTTTTGATGAAAGCGGAGCTCCTTTGGCGGTTGCGAGCATTGAGCCGTTAAAAGTAGATATGTTTGTGCCCGCAGATAGCAGGCTGAAAGCGCAAGTTCAGTTGACACGCGGGGAAATCGATCAGGCAAGGCTCTCAGCTGTTGTAGAAACGCCCTATATCGTATTAGCGACAGACCAAAAAAGGCAAGCCTCAACCCCCGTGAAAATTAAAATGCCGCCGGAAGCGGACTCGTTAATCGAATATCCTATAACAGAAGCTAAGCTTGGAATCGTACTAAGCGTAAATCTCCAGGGCGAATACGCTGTGGACGTAACCAATCACAACGATGTGGTCCGCGCTTTTACGATATTGGCTACTCTGGAAGCCAAACAGGCTTATGAGAATCAACTATTCCAGATGTTCCTTTATATTCGTGATGATGATGCGAAAAAGGGAACGGAGCAGGAGCCGCGGAGAAAGGTGGTTTACAATTTCCCTGAAGAATTTGTCCGCGAAGGTGAAATTAGGCTAAAAAATCCGCAGCAGCCGGCAGAAGCGAGATTTAAGCTGATACCTCTAACTTCTGCCCCGGCTCCACCGGCCGGGGTGGATTGAAAAAGGCTGTCAGGGCTTCGATTGTCATCCAAAACGCTAATGCAAAAATCCCACCAGCGATTATAACAACAGGCCAGACGGCCTTGTTGATGAAATCCATTTCATTTCTCACCATAGCCTGGCTTGAAATCTTCAGTGTAAGGCGGTATGGAAATGCAAACCCCGTTAGAAATTCCACAGGAGAAACAATATGCTTCAAAAAGTGAAGATTTCTAACGGGGCAAAAGTTATTTGCTAAGCAATGATGATCTTTTTGATTGTTTTGCAAGCTTCAACAATCAAGACCAGAGCCAGCAACAGCAATACTGCTGCTATAATGCCGACAGCGGAGAACCGATATTGTCGCAGCAAAAGCACCAGTGCCCAGATAGTCACTATATTCATAAAGAAAAGCGGGCCGAGAATGAATCCCATCTTTCGGCCGGTCTTTTTCAACCACACCGCAATTACCAACGCCACCAGGCCGGCCAGAAGTTGGTTGCAGGCACCGAAGACCGGCCAGATTGCCCTCCACGCAGGGATTAGATTGCCTTGCGCGTCTTTGAGATTGATTAGGACGAATATAGCCGGTAACGTAAGCGTGGCCAGCGTGGAAACATAACGCGAATGTGCCCCTTTAAGGTTGAAAAGCTCCTCAAAAATATATCGGCCTAATCTTGTAGCCGTATCTAAAGTCGTAAGGATAAAAGCCGACAGTGCCAACAACCCAAATGAAAAGCCCAGCTTCTCCGGAACTCCGAGAACGGACAGAAAATTCGCAATCCCCGTGCCGTAGATTACTAATGGTTCTTTCAGGGTGAGCTGGTCGCCTTTTGGCAGCATAACCACAGTAGCCAGGGCTATCACCGCAACTACGCCCTCGAGCAGCATCCCCCCGTAGCCGATGGCTTTCCCATCGCTTTCTTTGTTAAGCTGTTTCGACGAAGTCCCCGATGCTACTATCGAATGAAAGCCTGAGCACGCCCCGCAGGCGACAGTAATAAACAAAATTGGAAATAACGTGCCCATTTGCGGAACACTCCAGGCGGTAAAAGCCGGATATTGGATGGTAAAACCCCCTATTAGTATGCCCACAAAACCGGTTAAAACCGAGGCGTAAAGCAGATAAGAAGACAGATAATCTCGCGGCTGTAAAAGTATCCACACAGGTGTCGTCGAGGCAAAAAAACAGTATAAAACTAATACGAGGGCCCAGGTCTTCTTCGGCTCTCCTGCAATAATTTCGGGAACCAAATTGGCAGATATCGGTATTTTTTGGCCGACCCAAACCGCTAAAAAAACTAACGGCACAAATACTAGTGATGCCCACAATAGAGGGACTTTCATTCTGTTAATAGCCAGCCCAAAGACAACAGCCATAGCGATATAAATAAGCGACGAAGTAGCTACGCCACCGTCATCGGTGAACGTCGTTGCGGTCAAGTCGGCAAAGACCGTCAGGACGTAAACCAGGGTCAACCAGATAAAAGCCAGTAGAAGCCTGTAAGCCACGGGGGACATATATAGTCTGGCAATCTCGGCAATAGACCGGGCATTGTGCCGGATGGAAGCGACCAGCGCGGAAAAATCAATCACCGAACCGATAAAAATCGTGCCCAATATAATCCACAGCACAACGGGAAGCCACCCGAAGGCTAACGCCGCGATAATCGGCCCGACTATCGGAGCAGCCCCGGCTATAGAGGAAAAATGGTGCCCCAGCAGGACCGCCTTGTGTGCCGGAACGCGGTCAATGCCATCGTAATCAGTGTGGCTGGGGGTCGGACGACTGTCATCCAGTTCGTAACGATTCGACAGGAATCGTCCGTAGATAATATATGCTAATGAAAACGCAACAACAGCGGTTAAGAGAATCGCCACTAACATAAATCACTCCCGATTATTTATGAAATTCCGGATAAATCCTTTCAACAGTCAAAATCACCGGAGCTTACGTTGGCTCTCAAAACTCTTTCGGGCACTGCGCGGTCGGGCCAGCAGTCTTATCGGCACCTCTTCTATCGGCAGCATAGTTCGCAGCCGGTTTGTGATAAATCTGCGATAGTTTTCTTCAAACAGTTCAGGCCTGTTTACGAACATAAGTATTGTAATCGGATTGACGGCAATTTGAGTAACATAATAAATCTTTGGCACTCCTTTTTTTCCGCCTTTAGCCGTGCCGATTTTTTCTTGTTTTAAAATTTCAAAGGCCTTGTTTAATTTGGCGGTGGGTATCCACATTGTAGTTTGCTTGAATATTTCCACCGTCAAATCCAGAACGCTCTGGACGTTCTTTGCTTCGGTTGCCGTGGTAAAGGCTATCGGCACATATTTTAAGCCCGGCAGCAGTTTCGTTAAATACTCCCGGTAGTCATCGGTCGCGGCAAAATCTTTAGCCAGGTCCCATTTGTTGATGACTATTATACAGCTTTTGTGTTCTTCGGCGATAAATTTTGCTAATTTCTTATCGACCTGCGAGACCGCTACGGTAGCATCAATCATAAACAGCACAACGTCGGCACGCCGAATCGACTGCGTCGCGCGGACGTAGCTGTAAAAATCAATACCCTCGGACATCCTGCTTTTCTTTCTTATCCCTGCCGTGTCGATGACTATAATAGTCTTGCCGTCTTTTTCGAACCGCACATCGACTGCATCTCTGGTAGTGCCCGGCGTCTCACTGACGATTACCCGCTCGGAGCCGACCATAGCATTAACAAGAGTGCTCTTACCGGTGTTTCGCCTGCCGACGATAGCTATCTTCATAACCGGCTCTGTCGGCCTGCCAGGCCCCAAAGCCTCGAGTTTATCGAAAATTCTATCTAACAGAACCATTTTATTGAGATTGTTCTTTGTCGAGATGCACAGAAATTCGCCGAAGCCCAATTTGGAAAATTCAGCAGCGGCAGGGAACATCCTCGCCGTGTCGGCCTTGTTGGCAACGCCGATGACATCGAGATTATTTTTGCGCAGAAGCCGGGCTATTTTTTCATCTAACGGCACCAGACCGTCGCGAATATCGACCATAAACAGGACGAGCTGGGCCGATTTTATCGCCTTGAGGATTTGCTGCTCGATATGCTCGCTTAGCCGGTCGCTATCGACAATCCCGTATCCACCGGTATCGATAAGCTCAAAATATCGGTCGTTTCTTCCGATGAAGGTACTGACGCGGTCTCTTGTAACGCCTGCTGTTGGCTCGACGATACTTATCATCCGGCCTGCCAGCGCATTTAGGAGACTGCTTTTACCAACATTCGGCCGACCAATTATTGCTACTACCGGCAGCGCCATAAGTTTCTCAATCTACAAAATTTGTTGGGAGTTCCCGTAATACGACACACGACATATAAAATTAAATTGTACCAGAATCCCCAAACGATTTGAAGTGCCGAAAAACATCCCCCTCTCATTCGCGCCCTCCGGATATGCTGTTAAGTCGTTCGATGCCGACTTTTCAACGTTCCTGCAGAACCTCACTAAGCTGCTTTTCTAGTTTTCTTGTCCAGCGCTGATTTACTCCAACGAAGGGAACTTGTAGCTTTCGGAGCATAAATTCCCGCTGTAACTCCTCAATAAAGATTCCCTTGTCTTTGACTATACGTCGTCCGTTGTTAAGGTAGTTAGGGGCGCAAGCAGGCGAGAATTCTACCCCAATGACGGCCAATACCTCGAATCCTGCATGAATGAGCTTAACCATGTAGGTTACCTGTTCTTTAGCTATTTCCGAACTGGTTTGTCGAAGCCCATTCTTTTCATACCACGCCTTCCCGTGCACATCTCGCCCGGGTCCTCCTGCTGCGCAAAGGAATTCAGGGCAGGGCATCTGAAAGATGTTAATATCATTATCCATACAGAATTGTACAGCCTGCTTTATAATCGCAGGCGATAGCTTCACCAGACCTTTCGCCATCATAACTTGGGCGAGCAAACAGTGGGATACGAAGACACATTTTTTGGAGCGATTCATCGTTCCCTTCTATGCTATTCGTATACCTGACAGGTACTCCGAAAGCAAAACTTCTCGTTCAGCAAGCCCCCAAGGAAGTGATACCACATCAAGCGAGAACTGCTCTATTACCGTTCGCATGTAGGAATCAATCTTCAAAGCAAACTGAATTTTGCTTTGGCTGGCAGACGTGTTAACAGGCCATTCATCTACAATCGGGACATAGAAAAGAATATCAAAGTAACTAACTAGCTTAAGAGCATCTTCTAGTACCGTTGGACTCCTATTGCCTGTTCGATTTTCTGCGTATAGGGTAAATGCGAGAATGTCCACTGGCGTCCTATCAAACAGTTGCATTTCCGCACCATCCTTCGTGCATATAGCTCTGACCTGTTCAATCATCCACTGAGAGGCCTCAACAGTCTGCTCCTCCATCATCGGAAATGGACATCTATCGACAAGGGAAGCCAGGGAAACCGTCTTTATGGATAGCTCCGGATGTTCCTTTACAAACCGCCTTATGGTTTCGGTTTTTCCAGTCCAGTTGGTACCAGACAATCCTGCACGAAACATAAATCACTCCTTCCCACACTCAATAAAGCAATACATTGGTACTTTGCCCGTCCGGGGTATATTTGAGGCCAGCCTGCCTTCGGTATTTAGCATATAATCTTCCATATCGACGAACCAGTCTGTCACCTGCCGAATTCGAAAGCCGGCACCCGTACAAGCATTCAAGTAATCGGGAAATGGCCGGTAGAAATATGTCACCGGTCCGGCAACACCACCAATCTTTAGGTCCTGCATTTTGAAGGGTTTCGATAGGTCCCTCGATATCACAAAGTTCCCCTCACTATTTGGTTCTCCCATCCTGTAAAAGTACGGATGTACCAAGGCTATGACCATTTTACCACCGTTTTTTGTCACTCGGTGTATTTGCCTGACGGCAATGTCTATCTCTTCCAACCAAATTAAGACTAGACTGGCAACTACCACGTCAAAAAAGTCATCGGGATAAGATAAATAACGGACGTCTTGGATTTCAAAGTGCCATTCAGGTTGGACTTTCGGTTGGTCGACAATATCGCAGGCATATCCTTCGCGTGGCTTGACCTCATCTAACAACCACCCGTCTCCACATCCAACGTCCAACAACCGGGCATTTGTGCAATTCCCAATCATACGAAGGAGATTTGGCTTTAAACCATGTAACCGCAAATAATGTGAATCCCGAGTCAGGTCCGAAATCAATTTTGAATAGATTTGCGTAGCCTTAGGCCATGTTTGCCAACAGGCAGACTCAGTTTTGATGGAATTGTCTTTCTGGCAGATATTACTTCTCATCGTCTTACCTTACACGAGGCGCGAAACGAATCTTACTAAGCTTGGCCTTATAACAATAATCCGACCACATTCTCATACAGAGTCCGCATGTAGCATTCTCAGAGGCCTTAATATATTCTTCCGGGGTAAACCAGGCAGAATCTACGTAGTACTCAGGATTTAGTTTGGGCTCGCTGTCCATTTCAATCTGATAAAGATGCAGAGTGACCGTAGCTTGCATTGGATTATCCGAGCACCGGGCCGATTTGAGATAATGAATCAATCTAACCGGCACCCCACCAAGCCGTTCTTCAGACATTCTTTCCATCACTTTTTCGGCAGCTGCCAAGTCAGTAAAATCTGGCAATTCCTCTGGAGTAAACTGAATTGATAGCAAACTCCAAACGTTTGGATAGTTTTCCATCCGGCCTGACCGCTTTACGTAGAGCGTCCGCCCATCCTTGAGACAAGCACCTATTACTGCCTCAATTTGACTTGCCAAAGCCTCCATCACACCTACCTTGTCATTATTATACAACAATTACTCATACAAATCAACTTTGTCCATCTCCTTGAACTGAACTCCCATAACTTGCGTTGGAGTCTTGACCGGCTTTGTTTTTCCAATCGCCAAATTCAACTAAATGGCGTAGAATGCTGACCAATTCCTCGCTCTCCTTTGCCCCTCTAAAAATATGTGCGTTAAATAAATGCTTTTTGCCACCTGAGTATGACCTGTAAAGAAATGTGTAATTCTCATTAACCTTTTCTATTAAAGAACACTTAATTCCAATATCCTCACCAAAAACGAATCTTTTCATCAAGTTCCCGAACAAAGAATCGTCATTGCCATCGCGCAGGGCATTTTTTACAAGCTCCTTTGACTTTGAGCTCACCAAAGTTACCTTCTCCTCGGAAGCATAACCCGTCACAAAATCCTTCATTCTTCCCATCATTGCTCTTATCTTTTTCTTTCGACGGTTCGAGCACTTGCTGAACTTAGGATTTCTGTTGACGCTATTTGGCTGCAGCCAGTCGAAATCCCCGCAGAACACCGTGATATGTTCTGCCCCCTCGTAGTATTCCAGCATCTTCTCTAAGTCATCCACACCCTCCTTTTTTACTTTGAACACTTCAAGTCCGTGAGCACCCTGAAGTTCTCTTCTCAGCCTCCTCCTATACACATATGCTTGGATCAATGGTACTACGGCCACCACGAACGCTAGAGAAACAACCATATCTGAAATAAGCGGTTCAAAATTTCCTTCTTGCTCCAATTTTCCAATGTCTTTCCATATCTTTTCCGCTGCCCAATCCGCATAAGCCGCTATCACCTTTGGGCACTCCCTGTCAGTCAGCAAACCAATGTGCCTCCACACCAGACACGCCGCCGTAATGGCTGCTAAAATAAGCAACACATATAGAAGAGGTATTATCAGCCACCGTAACACCCCCCTCAGGAATCTCATAATCTCCCGTGCCATAAGCAACCTCCTATTTGCTACAGTCCGAACGCTTCATTTCCCATCGAGTATCACTCATATAAGATTCGGTGAACGTCCCGACGATATTTCGGTCTTACCTTTTCGCATTATCCTCACTTTGACCTCCTTGGCCTGTCCCAATAAGGAGACTTGCATTTTTTGCAAATGCTGGTAACCGCATCGATATTCTTAGGCCTCCATTCATAACCGCATCGAAAACACATGTTTCCTTTAATGTCTATGTTTGAACCTGCAATCAAAACGCCTGCAACTTCCCGTCGGAGCTTCCTCGTCTTTTTCGACGCTCGTTGGAGCTTTTTTACCCTCTCCGACATTTGAAAAAGAGGAGCTAAAACGGATACAATCGCCAACGCCAATATTGCATCGGACACGAGAACTTTGTATTGTTCTTCTTTAATCCCGATTGTAAATGAAGAAAAGACCGAAAGGGCGTGAAGCGTAATCACACCAAAAAATAGAATCCCTAAAAGAGCAATTATAACTTTTCTTTTCATCTTTTTTGCACCTTTTTTAGCAGCCTTTAGAGATTTGACAATTGGTGAACGTCTTGATGACATTTTTATCTTACCTTTTGGCATTATCCTTCCCTTTGCATCCTTCGCCTCTTCCAATAAGGAGATTTGCAGTTCGGGCAAACCGTTGGGACCTCACCTTTTTGTCTCGACACCCATTCATAACCGCATCGAAAACATCTGTTGCCTTTAATGTCTACGTTTGGACCGCCTTTGATGATGTCCTCTTTAGCCCTTTTTTTCAAAATCTGTATATACCTTAAAATAATATATTATTAATAATATTTTTCAAGTAAATTATCATAAATATTATAATTTAAGTAATATACTAATCGGCTATTTTCGACTACAGGAACACCCCTTTTTTCAAAAATTCTCTGTTAATTTAAGCAACTTTTGCCTGAACTTTCCTACCAACTACGAAAAATGAACAACGAGCCAAAAGCGCCGGAGCGCGAGTTAAAATCCCCCATACCCCCTAAACTAACAAAATGTTAATTTTTAAAAAGTGCTAATTTTAGATGAATTTATGCCAAAAAAGAGCGCATCTCTCATAACTTTTTACTCATTTCTGACCATTCTTACCCCATTTTTTACCGTTTTATTCTTTCCCCTCTTTCCCAAATTCTCCATATAGACACGCCAACACCCATTTTTAACCCTAAAAACAGGGATTTGCCCCTGAAATCAATAAAAAAACCTGGGAAACTCGAATTTCCCCCCGTTTTGGATAATTTATGTTTTGAATTTTGTTCATTTGAATTTGTTTAGAATTTCGTACTAAGAATTTTGAAATTCTTCTTTCCCCCCATAATTGAACATAGCTGCGTTTTTGTGTCGAAATTTGAGAGATATTAAGGAGGCGTAGTGCGGCTAAGTGCTTATGTAGGAATGAATAAAAAAATTTCAAAGATTTTTATTTTTGCTCTCAGGCCTCTGCGTTTTTGATTGAAAATCAGCCTTTCTGATAGCGAGCGGAGGTTCTGTGCAGTCTATCCTTGAGCAAGGCGAAAGGGCTGTTTTTTTAATCGGCAGGCCGTTTGAGCTTTTTTTCAAGCTGCCTTGCGAGAGATTTTATGTGCTCTTCAGAATCCGCTTGGCCGGGAAGGATTTTACTGGCCTTTTGTTGGGGATTAATAATCGGCTTAACCAGTATCAATAATATCCTTTGTTCGTTGATTTTGGCACGGCTGCGAAACAGTCCTCCAATGACAGGTAGTTTGCTCAATACGCGCGCACTTGACACTTGCTCGGTTATTTTCAGGCCTCCGATAAGCAGTGTTTTGCCATCGAGAATCAAACAGGGCATCTTTGTACTTACTACATCGAGCCTGGGAACGAGGTATATATATTTGCCTTTATACTTACGTTCTTCGTAGCCGAGGAGCTGGCGAATCTCAATTTTGAAATCCAGTTTAATGTTTTCGTTATCAGGCGTAAGTTCCGGCTTGAGCCAGATGCGGGTACCTATTTCTACCATATCTTTTTTGGGTTCAGGCTCGTCGGAAGGGCGGTTCGGCTCGGTGTAGCCGGAAATATAGTAGTTTTCTTCAGTTAAAATTCCGATTTCTGCCGTTCTACCTTCCCGGGTCAGTACTTGTGGTGCAGCGAGTATTGCGACACCTTTGTGAGCCCCAACAGCTTTGAGGAGGAAGCTGATATGGAGGTCATCAAGTATAAGGCTGTATGTTTCAGCATTCGGCTCAGCGGCAGAGTCTGCGACAAGATGTTC
>JBAQFY010000435.1:0-2036 GCA_049287505.1 Sedimentisphaerales bacterium
CTGTCACAAGGCAGTGCAAACCATAACTTGCTTTCATTTGCTGATTTAAGCGAAGTATTAAAGAAGTTGGTGAAATCTTTTTTGCTGCTTGCTGCCTGACCTTCAATATAGTTGCCGATAATACTTGTACCGCTTCGGAGCAATTGGTCGCCGATTCTTTTCGAAACGTTATCTTGTGGCAGTTCGTCCAGAAACTTTACCATTTTTAATGTGAAATCATAGAGCCGTTTCTTGAACTCGTTTTTGAAATCTGCCTTGTTTTTTGAATTTTTATATGTCATTTTACTTTTTGCATTTTAATTTTTGATATTTCTCTTATTCGCTGTACGCTGTTGGCTCAAGGGTCAAATCTGCGAAAAGCCCTGCCTTATATTTATGGTATGCCAACGAGGCTACCATAACGGCATTGTCAGTGCAATATGGTTTCGGTGCGACGAGCAGTTTTCTTGGCGGCGTTATTGAATCGCACATCTGTTGCAAACGAGTTCGCAGCTCCGTATTGGCTGCGACACCGCCGCCGAGCAAGATTGTCTTTGCGCCGATTTTTTCAGCGGCTCGCTGTGTTTTTTTCACAAGCACATTGACCACCGCTGCCTGGAACGATGCTGCGATGTCAGCGATTTGAACACTGGTCATCGAATCGACCTTGTTTTCGCCTTTCATATCCTGGCCGTGGCAGTAATACAGCACGGCGGTTTTGATGCCGCTAAAGGAGAAATCGAGCGAATCTTTTCCGAGCATCGATATTGGGAATTTGATTGCTTTTGGATTGCCGTTTTTGGCGGCCTTTTCGATAGCTGGGCCGCCCGGATACGATAATTTTAAGATGCTTGCCACCTTATCAAAGGCCTCACCTGCAGCGTCGTCAATCGTACAGCCCAGCAGCCTCGGCTGCAAAGGCGAATTATAATCGTATAAACTGGTGTGTCCGCCTGATACTATCAAAGCTACGGCGGGTAGTTCCGGACTATTTTGCTCCATAAGAGCCGATTGCAGATGAGCGTGGAGGTGGTTTATTGCTATCAAGGGCTTTTCCCAGACGAAGCTAAGAGTTTTGGCGGCGGTTACGCCGATTATCAGAGCAACTGTTAATCCCGGCTGATTTGCAACGGCGATTGCGTCAATATCATCTTTGCCGACGCCTGCTTGTTTGATTGCCTCGGCTATAACGGGATATATTTTTTCGATATGCGCGCGGGAGGCGATTTCGGGGACGACGCCACCATATTTTTCGTGCAGTTTTGTCTGCGAGGCCACAATTGATGATTTGATGACCTTCCCATCGGCGACAACGGCCGCGGCTGTTTCATCGCAACTGGTCTCAATACCGAGGATATTTATCTGCTCGCTTTTCATATTCGATACTTATCATTTTTTAACGGATTTGGCCAGAAGGATTATTTGTTTGCAGATGCTTTTGCAGACGTGCGGCAGGGAGAACCTGATTGGGATAAGATGAGGCAGCTCGAAATCCGTACAGGGGTTTTGCGGCAATGAATCGCCGAGGATTTCTATGCTATCTGCGCCGGGGCAGTTTAATTGCATCTTTTTTGCCGCTTTGATAATCGGCAGATTTTCAGGATTGATATTTACCAGCTTGGAGCAGATAACTTCCAGCGCGAAGGGGTCAGTTCCGCCGAGAAGCCAGCCGAGCGGTCTTGCTCTGCCGCGGATTGGGCCGGGGCCGTCCATTACTGTAACGGCGTCGATAATAGTCAGGACGGGATTGAGGAATTTGTATATTTCGATGAGCAATTCGCAAAACTCGTCGGCATTTTTGCCTTTTGCAAAGTGCCAGAGAGCTTTTCGCTTGCCGCTTACGCAGCCGAACATATTCTTGACTGCGAACGTCGTTACCAACTGCTGATGTGTTTTGAACTTCGGCAGATTTATAATCACATCTGCATCGAGTGCGATAGAGCTTATACCGACCTCGATATTTTTTGCTCCTATGCGACACTTTTTGGGTTTATTGAGCTGCTTTACCGGTACGGATAGTTTTTTCAGGGCATCTTCCATCTCCAACGCTTTTATGC
>JBAQFY010000436.1:0-16386 GCA_049287505.1 Sedimentisphaerales bacterium
CCTCCTTCGTCAACACCACCAAGGTCATTGCGATTCGTTACCAGTTGTAATGCCGCATTGGTAGTGCCCTGGCTGCGAACCAGCTTAACCACCAATTCCGTCTCTTCAGGCCATTCGTAAGCGCGCATCGCATCAAGGTCGCTTCCTTGTTGCAGGTCGCTTATAAGCACTATCCTGCCCGGCATTTCTGCCGGGGTATGTTGTTGTCCATCATTGACTTCATCGTCTTCAATAGCTTCTGCGGCGCTTACTAATGCGTTACCAAGATTAGTTAGGGCCCAGCCCGGTGAGGATTTCGATATCTCTTCGATTACAATCGACGCGCGCCGGCCGGGCTCCAACGCCCCCCACTGTTCGAATCCTATCAATGTTTTTGTGCTCTCATCAAAGCTCATAACGCACACTCGGTCGGTTTGGCTAACATCCTTCAACACCGACTGGGCCTCGCTGATTGCCTGGTCCCACATTCCGGCACGCCGCATAGATGCACTGGTATCGATTAACAGGACTATCCGCCTGCCGAGGCGGACCCGGCTCTCCACGGCTTCTCGTGGGAAAAAAGGACGCGAGAAGCCAAATGCAAGCAGACACAATACTATGCACCGTAAAATCAAAAGCAGCAGATTCTCTATACGGCTGCGGTTCTTGAACCGGGGTATTGTAGTACGCAAAAACATTAGCGAGCTAAACGTTACACGCCTGCGAGTGTGACGGCGAATCATATGCAGCACAATCGGTAAACCGACCGCGGCGATACCTGCCAGAAATAATGGGTAAAGGAAACTCATACCTTAGTCCTGATTTTTGAACTACCTCTACCTCTGACCCGCTTTCTGCGGCGCATCCGGTCATGCAAAAAGTCCAGCAAAGCCAAATCGAACGGACGGTCGGTTGCGAACAGATGGTAGTCGATACCGAGGTTTTGACACGTTAATTTAGCTTTAGTCAGATGTTTGGCCAGCATACGTTTGTAACTTGTCTGAGCATCGGATGGGTTGACATACATGTTTCGCCCGCTCTCTATATCGTGGAAGATTGCCGGCGAGTCGAAGTCAAAGTTCAGCTCAGCCGGGTCCAGTACATTGAATACCACAACGTCATGACCACCGGCACACAGATAGCCCAGGTCTTGTTCGAGCCGGTCAATCGACGTTAGCAGGTCAGATATCAAAATGATTATTCCACGCCTTGTCAGCATTCCGGCAACGTACTGCAGCGGGGCACTCAGGTCCGTAGTGCCGCCCTGGGGATTAGCTTCCAATGCCAGCATCAAACGGCGCAGATAACCCGGCCGGTTGCGGGGCAGGAGGTATTGCCTGACCTGGTCGTCAAATGTAACTAAGCCGACAGCGTCACCCTGAGTGAAGAGAAAATAGGCCAGCGTCGCGGCCAAGGTGCCGGCGTATTGCGACTTTGTGTAGCTTCCCGAACCATAACTCATTGAGCGGCTGTGGTCGATTAGTAAATGGCAGTGTACGTTAGTCTCATCTTCAAATTTTTTAATGTAGTATCGGTCACTGCGGGCATAGACTCTCCAGTCAATGTAGCGAGGGTCATCGCCGGGTGTATATTGACGGTATTCGGTGAACTCAGCAGAAAAGCCGTGATAGGGGCTTCGGTGAATGCCTTTACAGAATCCCTCAATGATAACCTTAGCGCGCAGCTCCATTGACTTGATCTTCATCAGGGAAACTGTATCAATCATACCCTCAGCCTTAGAGTTCAATGCTGACGATTTATCTGTCATTGGATTTATCTTTCTTTAATCGATTTCAATAGGCGATCGACAAATTTTTCTATCACCACACCCTCAGCCTCAGCTCGGTAATTGATTAGTACCCGGTGCCGAAGCACTGGATAGGCAAGTGCTCGTATATCCTCGAAGCTTACGTGCGACCTGCCGTAAAGCAGCGCTCGGGCCTTGGCGCCAAGCACCATATATTGCGACGCGCGCAGCCCGGCTCCCCACGTGACCCACTCGTTTACAAAATCCAGTGAATTATCCGGGCAAGGGCGCGATGCCGCTGCAATCCTCACGGCGTAACGCACTACATCCTCGGCGACAGGTACCTTGCGCACTACCCCGTGAAACCGCAGCAGGTCTTCGCCGGTGAAAACCTTCTCGATAGGCTCGGGCTCGGCAGCGGTAGTCCGGCGAACAACCTCAACCTCGTCGTCCTCCTGCAGATAATCAATCCAAACGTTGAACATAAACCGGTCGAGCTGCGCTTCGGGCAGTGGATAGGTGCCTTCCATTTCGATAGGATTCTGTGTTGCAAATACAAAGAACGGCTCGCTGAGGGCATGGCATACACCGACGGCAGTCACCTGGTGTTCCTGCATCGCTTCAAGCAACGCCGCCTGTGTTTTAGGTGGCGTGCGGTTAATCTCATCGGCAAGAATCATATTCGCAAAGATTGGCCCCTTTACGAAAACCATCTTTCGCTCTCCATCCCGGCCTTCGCCGGACTGAAGGATTTCAGTGCCGGTGATGTCGGCGGGCATAAGGTCCGGCGTGAACTGAATGCGTTGAAACTTCAGGTTAAACAGTTGCGCGAGAGATTTGACCAACAGCGTTTTGGCCAGACCCGGCGCACCGGTAATCAGACAGTGTCCCCCGGAAAGCACTGCGATAATCAAATGTTCGATAACATCTTCCTGGCCGATGATTACCTTTGAAAGCTCCGCACCGATGCGCTCACGTGCCCCCTTAATCTGTTCGACTGCTTTTCGTTCAAATTCGTATGTCTTGGTAGTCAAAGTTATCTTCCTTTCTAAAGTCAGATGTCAGAAGTCGGAAGTCAGAAATCAGAGTTTGTCATCTGTCCTCTGTCTTCTGTCTTCTGTCCTCTGTCTTCTGTCTTCTGTCCTCTGTCTTCTGTCCTCTGTCCTCAATGTGTCATGGCATAAAATACAATATTAATTCCCAGCGGGTATGCCTTCTTCTCTGAAAACTCACGAAAATACCATTCGTCCTCCCCCTCGCGTTCCCATCCGTCACCAAGGTCGGTGTTGTGACAGATAATAGACATCATCCGGCCTTTGTCATCATAGATGGCCTTGTAATGAGGTACGCGCGCATCCTCTCGCTCCCAGGTGATGCCGTAATTTCGCCCCTGCAGAGCAACGCCGATGCTGGGAATCTGCGGCTTTTCCTTGAGGTCAAATACGGCATGGAATATGGGGTGGTCCAGATTAAGCTCGACCGGTTCGCGGTCGGGAAACACCCGCTTGATCTCACGGTAGAAGTTATACCACTCATCTTCACCCCAAAAATCATCAACCATCAGAAACCCGCCGTTCAGCAGATAGCGACGGAGAATCTTGACCTCTTCTGCGCCGAAGACCAGCCGGCCGGGCTCCACGATGTAGATGAAGGGGTAGTTGAAGAGTTCCGGATTTGTAAGTTCGAGTACCACTCCGTCAGGATTAACTTCCATCGAAGTCAACTGGTGCAGTCGGAAGGAAAAGTTCAAATCGCTGTCGGGGTAGTCCGTTGCCCAGTTGCCGCCGCTAAAGCCGCGACCGTAACCGCGGCCATAGCCCCGACCATACCTGTCTCCATACTCCCGTCCGCCGTATCCGGACGAATACCGGATTCGCACGAATGTGAAGACATCATGAGAAAATCCCTTGTCGGGCTCCCAATCGGGCACACTTCTTCGATTGGAAGAGCGTTGATTGGAATATCTCTGCGCGAACACTACGCTTATCCCAGCACATGTCACCATGAATAGAATAATGAGCCACTTTGATTTTGTCACGGTACATCCTCCTGACGCTGCACCAATTGTCCTTCGTTGAAAGAGTCGGACTTGCTGCCAGGTCCGGCAGTACTGCCGGACTGCGGTACAGG
The DNA here is from genome assembly GCA_049287505.1 of Sedimentisphaerales bacterium. GTDB lineage: Bacteria > Planctomycetota > Phycisphaerae > Sedimentisphaerales > Anaerobacaceae > NIOZ-UU13. The sequence goes on from JBAQFY010000436.1 coordinate 3,857, forward strand.
TTCACCCCGCCCATCGGATGGGCGGGGTTCAATTGGTGCGGGGGCCGGCCCGTCGCTGATTAACTTCAACAATAGACGATGTGCCTGGCGAAAACGTGGTGCATCCGCCAGGGCCTCGAGCACATATCGCTTCGCAGTAACAGGGTCTCGTTCCGCAAACAACCGCGCCAGGCGGTAGTTGACATCCGCAGGGTCCGCAGGCTCCAACAAAAGCAGACGCCTGTACAATTCAACAGCCTGGTCGTCTTGGCCAAGCTCCTCGTTGGCCCGGCCCATGCACCAATAAATAGTCCCCAACATGGGATAGACCGAGAGATACTTGTTTCCGTTCTCAAGGACCGCACTCCAGTCCTTTTGCTCCATGGCGATATTCATAAGACGTCCGTAGGCCTCCACCGCGTCGGCTGAGATAGCAACTAACTAGTTAAGCACCTGGCTTTCCTGTTCGGTCTCGGAGAGTTTGCGATGTACCAGGGCAAGAAGACTGTATGCGTTGCCTTCGCCGCTATAGTTCGGATAAATGGAGATTAGCTTCTTCAGCGGTGTCTTGGCCTGTTCCCACTTTTCGTCGGCTAAAAGATGGTTGGCATACAGTGTCAGGGCCCAAAAGCTGTTGGGGTGCTCGGCCAGCCATTTGGCCAGCGCCTCCGAGTCAGCAGTATCGACTTGTCCCTTTTCGGGCTGGGCCCAGTCAACACCTTGAGCCAGACCCTCGGCCCGCTTTCGAGCAAAGGCCTCAAATTGTTTTTCGATATCATCGATTGGAGCCGCCCGCCTGGAGATGACGCTGTTGATATCTTCACCCTTTGCCAGGTCGGCGAGGATGGCCTTTAGGGTTTCAGTGCCGAACCGCTCGACAAGAAACTCCACCACAAGGGAGGATTCGTAATAGGCAAACTGCAAGTGCATGGGCGTGCGCGGACTCAAAAATGCACTGCTTAACTTGCTAATCGGTGTCAGCTCCCTTCCAAGGACCATTTTGCGATACTGCGGATTCATCTGCTGGCCACAGGCGGGATTACGCTGCATTTCTTCATAGACGGAAATCCCTTCACTGAGCCATCGCGGCATTTTGTTGTGCGTTAGATTGAGTGTTACCACGTGACAAAACTCGTGCCACAAGGTCGATTCCCAGTTGACTGCCCTCGAAGCCCTGGGACTATTGGCAGTAATCACATTGCCAAAGCACACCCCGAGGAAACCGTCTCCGCCGGGCATGCCGAACGTGCGCACAGCAAAATCCTGCTGATTAGGGAACAGCTCCAATGTAACGGGCCCATCCAATTCGAGGCCGTATTTGGGGCACAGCTCCGACCTGGCCTGCTGCAACAGCTTCAAAACCATCTGGCCATACACAGCCGATTCGAACTCGTCCATTCGAATGATAAACCCGTCTGCGGTCAGCGATTTGAATTTGGACATATTGTCACGCAGATTGACGAGGTTGTAGGCCATGACATTGTATTGGTCCGCTTTGTAAACCTCATCGGCCAGGGTCCAGCCCCGGGATTCGCCACCTAATCGAAGCAGGTCCTGGGCTAACTGTATCTTCGCCGGCAGATATTCCTGGTCGAGCTGCAACGCCTGACGCTGATACGCAGCGCCTTCGGTAAACCGATAGTTCTGCGACAACTTTCTTCCGATTAGATAGTCCACACGAGGATTGGTCGGCCAAAACTTCAGCGCATTAGTGCGGCAGGTATTGACCGCATTGGGCTCATTACCCAGATGAGCTAAAACGCAGCGATATGCCCAGGCCTCTGAGTGCCACGGATTCACAGCAGTAATCCGCTCAAGCAGCTTGCCCGCCCCAGCATAGTCTTCGCAATCGATTTGGTGTTCGGCCAGCAGCAACAAAGAGGGCACATGATTGGGATTCAGATAAAGAGCCGCATCTAACGATTTGACCATTAAATTCCGGTCACTATAATAAAATGCCTTGGCCAATCCGCAGTGCATGTCCGGGTCGTCACCGAACCGTTCGAGAGCTTTACGATATTGATTGGCAGCTAACTCGTAGTCCTGCTTGTCCAGCGCAAGTGCTCCGGCTGCGAGATAGGCTTCACAGCAATTCGGGTCAATCCTCATGGCCCGGTTAAAAAGCTGCCCCAGAATAACCCGAGGCTCGGACCCAAGCAGCAGCAATGCCTCACCTAAGGCCACTAAGTCCTCTGCATCCCAGTATTCAATTTTGAACCAGCGACCATACCGGTATATTTTCGCTAACATTTCAGAAGCATAGTCGGTCTGGCCGCAGTATAGATTTGCTGTATGCCCGAGCTTTAGCAGGCGAATACTCATAGGATAACTTTGCAGGGCCGAGTCAACTTCCTTGGCGGCCTGGTCATATCGGCCCAGTGCCATTTGCGACTCGACCATCAGAATCCACCACTGCCTCTTGCTCCTGCTCGTGCTACGTAGCGAAGCGCTACTTCGCAGAGTAGTATACGTCTCTTCTTCGATGGCTTTTTGGGCTGACTCAAGGCATTGGGTATATTGGCCTTTCTTGAATTGCTCGCGGGCTGCGTTAATATCTTCGGCCCGAGCGGAACGGTTCAAGCCAACTATAAATGCGATGCAGACTGCCAAGCCTGTAAGTCCTAAGGACTCCTTGCGGAGAAGCGTGCATCTGGGCATCAATACCGAACAGCCGTGGTGCAACCTGTACCTTGTTAAAAATCGGCGATGAAAGCCCGACAGTCCCCTACTCGTACCCGTTTCACGAGTAACACGAGTACGGGTATGGGAAGTAATTTCTAACGGGGTGTACCTGAACAAAAAAGCCATATTACATCTACCCACCTTGCTATAGACCTAAACCTCTCAACATGTAAATAGCGCAGACCCTTCTAACATCCGCCACAGGCGAAATACCATTCACCCTCCATAGCAAAGCTGCTGCGGAAGACGGGTCGTTACAAAAACGAACTTGGCGCCAACACTCCAAAGCTTCAGCGGCGGAACGCGTTCTTAACACACATATTCTAACTCGTAAAGACGGTTAAGTCAACCTGATGTGCCGCATTTGGTAACTACGTCAAACAAAACGGTCATTTTCTCATTTTACAGAAACTAAATCCGGCATTATAATCGAGTGCCTAAAGTTCAAAATGCTTAAAGTTATTTGTTTTTTTTAACTTTAGCTCACTTTTTATAGTTTACTTATTCGCAGCAGAGTTAGCTGCTCAGAAATTTCGCAGTTGTTGTTTACCTTATGTGAGATGAGATATAAGAGATGAAACTTTTTATTGTTCACGGATTGTTCTGTTTATTCGTTGTCGGTAGGATGTGTATGAATTCTCTGGATTCCAAATGATGCAGAAACAAGACTCTCACCACGAGCCCCGCCCTTATGCCAAGGGCGCGGACGAGTCCTGTTCGTTCCCACCGTGTCGCGGACACGTCGCGACAGGAGAGATAACAGTGCACGTTGTGACCGCTACAGCCATGCTAAGGAGGTCCGCCGGTAAGCCTTGCCTGCCAAGCCATAGCTCTGGCAGGGCTGGGTGGACTGTCGTCTTCACCATTGCATCACTATGTCTCAAACTATTCGAGCCTAATGTAATGGCCAAGCCGCCGCACGTTCTGCCGACCGGCAATATCCCAGCCGACACGCGCCTAAACCCGTTGAAGGGCGAGCAGGGTAACTTTTCATTTGTCCCGGCTAAGTCGCCGGAAGAGTGGAAGCAGCGAGCTGAGCACACTCGTCGGATATTGCGCGTAACACTGGGTCTATGGCCGATGCCGACCAAATCACCGCTGAATCCGGTCATTCATGGCACTATCGACCAGGGTGATTACACTGTCGAAAAGGTATATTTCGAAAGCATGTCCGGCTTCTACGTTACCGGCAATCTCTATCGCCCCAAAGGAAAAAGCCAAAGACGACCGGGAGTGTTGAGTCCTCACGGTCATTTTCCAGGCGGGCGTTTTCAGGACGCAGGGCTTGATGCGGCTCGTCAGCAGATTGCCCAGGGCGCCGAGCGTCTCGAAGAAGGCGGACGCAGCTTTATGCAGTCGCGTTGTGTGCAGCTCGCGCGCATGGGCTGTGTAGTGTTTCACTACGACATGATTGGCTACGGCGACAGCGTTCAAATACCATTAGATGTCGCTCATCGGTTTTCGCAATTGCGGGTGAAATTCAAAGAACCACCCGCCCTCGGTCTTTATAGCGCCTCGGCCGAGCTGCACCTGCAAAACCCGATGGGACTGCATACGTACAATTCCATCCGCGCCTTCGATTTCCTGGCCGGTCTGCCGGACGTTGACCCGGAGCGGATTGCGGTAACCGGCGGCAGCGGAGGAGGAACCCAGACGTTCATGCTGTGTGCCGTGGATGACCGGCCGCTCGTATCCGTGCCTGTGGTAATTGTCTCTACAACTCGACAGGGCGGATGCACATGTGAGAACATAAGCGGACTTCGCATCGGTACGTATAACCTCGAATTCACCGCACTGCATGCGCCCAAGCCGCTGCTTTTGATTTCGGCCGATGACGACACACGAACTATGGCGGAGCGGGGGTTTCCTGAGCTAAAGCAGCATTATAGAGCACTCGGAGCAGAGCAGAATGTCTCGCACGTTGCCCTCTTGCAGTTTCCACACAACTATAACTCTGTCAGCCGAACGGCCATGTACCACTGGCTCAATCGGCATCTCGACCTCGGATTCGAGGAACCGATTCTTGAACGCCCGTACAGGCTGCTTGCGCGCGAGGAGCTGTCGGTGTGGAACGACCAACATCCTCGACCAGACGGTGGCCCCGACTTTGAGCACAAGCTTCTCGAATGGCTGACCGACGACGCAGGGAGGCAAATCGCTGCTCTGGCCCCACGAGATGGCAGGTCTCTCGAACGTTATCGTCAAGTCGTCGGCGGGGCGTGGGACATCCTGCTGCGAAACCTGCCGAACGATCCGGAACTCGGTTTCGAATCAACGGAATCAGCAGACCGGGGCAAGTATCGAGAAACACTTGGACTCCTGCGTTATCTATCTATTGAGGACAACCAGGTGGAATTGCCAATGGTTCTCCTTGTGCCAAACCAAGCCGTGCAGCGAACCGTGATTTGGCTCGACGAACAGGGAAAATCGGGACTTTACGTGAACGACGGCTCGCTAAAAGCGCCGATTCAGAGCCTGCTTAATTCCGGCGCGACCGTGATTGGCGTTGACTTGCTATACCAAGGCGAATTCCTAACAGAAGGACAACCGAGCAAACGGCAGCGTTGGCTGCCCGGTGAAGATGCGTTCGCCGGCTGGACGTACTGTTACAACCTGCCATTGTTCGCTCGCCGTGTACACGACATCCTGGCGGTGCTCGCCCTGGTAAAGCGCGACAATGTGAAACCGCATGAGGTCGATGTGGTTGGCCTAAACGGTGCCGGACCCTGGGTGGCTGCCGCAGTCGCACAGGCCCGTCTGGCCACCGGACAGGCACAAGGGGCCATCACGCACGCGGCTATTAACACAGAGGGATTTCGTTTCGCCGATTTGAAGGATGTTTACGATGTCAATTTCCTGCCGGGTGCGGCCAGGTATGACGACCTGCCCGGACTGCTGGCACTCTCGGCACCTATGCAACTATGGCTCGCAGGAGAAGGGAAAGAAGCCCCGCCGATTGTTAGCGCCGCATTCATGGCCGCCGGCGGGCTTGAAAACTTGACGACTTTCTCGGGCGAATCAAAGGATATTTCAAATGCAGCCGTCGAGTGGTTGCTCAGCAAGTAGCATTCTGTAATATCCAATTTGATGGGTGGCACCTATAAAGAGCTCTAAGTCAAACTAAAAATTCTCTCCTCTCCAAAAAAGATTGTCCTCAAGAGCTTAACAGACCCGTCTGGCCGCCGGACAGGCTACCATATTATCAAATTTTTGATTTGTCGCGCTACTTCAGAAAGAAAATCCGGCATAAACGAACCACTTCCTCGGCGAAGGGGGCTGCTTTCTAAAGGTGATTTATTAATAAATCCTGTTCCTGTCTGTGATAAATTTGTCCACCTTTTTCAGCAAGGTCGCTGTTGTGGGTTTTATATCTTTATCTTTTTTCCCGGCTTTGGCGTTTGCTTTTTTTTCGGCTCCGATTTTTGCCTCGGCGTATGCTTTGGCCTTTTGCTTGAACTTGGCCTTGACTTTGGCTACGGTATCTGCCGCTTGGGCCTTTGCTCTGGCTATTGACTCGGCGGCTTCGGCTTTGATTTGGTCTATTTGGCTCGCATAAGATTTAATCTTCTCCTGCATTTGTGCTTCGAGGTTTGCCCTTTTTTGTGCCTCGGCCTTGGCTTTCTTTTCGGCTTTTGCTCTTAGCATAACCTGGGCTTTCGCTTTCGCTTCGGCTTTTGCCTTTTGTTCAAGCTCAGTTCTGATATTTTCAATTTGCTCGGTATAAAATTTAATCTTCTGTCGCATTTGGTCTTCAAGGTTTGCTATTTTCCGAGCCTGGACTTCGACTTTCTTTTCTGCTTTTGCTCTCAATCCGGCTTCGAATTTAGCTCTGGCTTCGGCTTCGGCGCTTTGTTCAGCCTGGGCTATCAAATTGGCTTCGGTTTTGCATCTTGCTTCAGTCTCGGCCTTTAGTTTCTCTTCTGCTTTGGCTTTGGCCTGTACATAGGAGATCGTTTCTTGCTCGGCTCTAACCAGGGCATTACTATAAAACTTGGCCTTTTCATCAGCTTTGGTAATCGAGCGGACTTTGGTCTGGAGCCTTTGCTGGACATCTGATTCACTGATGTTCTGTTCACCGGGTTTGAAAAACAACGGCTCGGCGAACTGGAGTGCAACGCGATTTACCTTGCTGCTGAGGTTATCAACGCGACAGACACGTCCGATGCGATTGAAAAATACCGGGTCGAAGGAATCGGCTGAGTCAAAGTGCGGGACGCCAAAGTCAACTGTTACCAACTGGTCCGGATGGGGACAGTTTTTGTCGGCGTGGCAAAGAATGGCCAAACCTTTGCTGGAAACATCAAAGATTTGCCCGGGGGAGGTTTTTTTCTTAACGCCCGTAGCAAAGCGAATGGGCCAGCGATAATGCAATCTTTGCTCTGCTCTTTGGTTTTCTGCTATTTCCATTCTCAAGACCACAAAATCCTTTTTGCGTATTATATATATGGACAGCATTACAAATAATTTACACCGTAGTCAAGAAATTTATTTTCGGGATACCTAAGTGGAATCGCCGGGGCGTATAGAGCAGGCAACAGAGGCTTTAATCCAAGAGCTTTTTGACGCCGGTAGAGTAATGTTCTTACTGCTTTTGCTAATGTCGAATGTGTTGGACAAAAATTGTCAACGAAAAGGTTGAATTTACAAAAGCGAGAGGTTATAATGACGAATAACCATATCCAAAGTGGAAAAATGTTCGCCAATCTAATATAGGAGGCAGGAAAATGAACAACAAGTTACTTTCAAGTCCGATTATAATTGTAATTGTATGTATCGTCCCGAACTTAGCTTTTAGTTGGGGGTCAGCTACTCATTCGTATCTTGCTAAAGAATTAGGGCACGAGCCGGGTGTTATGAACTTGCAGGAGATGTATGGTTCAGTTTTACCGGATATGTTTAATCTGATGTTTGGCTACGAACATCAGGATTATTTATGGACCGAGACACATTATCAGTTTATGAAGGTTGTCGAGGAGGCGAAGTCTGACGAAAGCATGGCGTTTGCATACGGATTTGCAAGCCATAATGAAGATTGGGGGGCAGACCGCACAGCACATATCAGCTCTATTACTGTTAATCCTGAAGAAGGTTATGTGGTTACAAAAAAGAAGATATTGGCACCTCAATTAAAGCTCGGAATTATGTTGTTCCTGAACGCAAACGGCATTGCTTACACGCCGGAATTACTTGAGGAGTTCGCGTTGACAATTGCTGATAGCGCCATAGAAAGTGCGGTCGATTTGTTGGTAAGCCAAAATGAAGACACACAAATCGGAAGGCGGATGCAAGTGGCCGCTAAATTGAGAAGTCCATTCGTCCCAATGCTGTTAAGCAGAGCGTATGCAAAAGATTTCGCCGGGGAGGCCGGGATAATTGTTGAAGAAGCAATCCTGTCAATTGTTGAAACTGAACAGCAATTCAAGGAGTACATGGAACTTTACGGTGAAATATTGACACAGGAAAACGCAATAGATTTAATGGCTGAACAAGGCGCACAATTTGCTGAGCTAATCTTCGAACAGGAGTATGGAATTATAGTTGCAGTGCCGTCTGCATTGATGAAGACCTGCCTGCTTGCAGCTATTGATGTGGTGAAGAACGATTACTCTGAAGAGCTGGCGGCAACGCTTGCTTATGTAGAAGGACAGCTTGATAGTCATGGAGTAGCCAGTCAGCTCCAGGCGGATTTAGAGTAAAGTAATCTCATGAAAGGCTGTCTCCAATCGGTTGCCCTTTCATGAATAGGGTGTGCACTCGGCAAGGAGTCCTCCGAAAGGAGTCCCCAGGACTTACGGACTGCACACCACCAAAGAAAAGATGGGCGGACTTCGGCGAGCAGTTCGGCCCTGAGCTCACTGCCGAAGGGCTCAGCCGAGCCGTGCCCACCTTACGAAACTTGAATCTACTAAGGGGGGTTTTGGGGACTATCCCCACTTGCAAGGCTGGATAATACAGTTTGTGCAAATGCAAATGGCAATTGAGAAAATTCGCAGCGAATTTTTGTCTTTTAATTGAATATGTGATAGAATACGGGCTATGAAAAAGGCCGAAATCGAACGTATCGGCGAGTTTTGTTAGGGATAGTTAAATCGATGGATGGAAAAATGAAGCGATGCAGCAAGTGCAAAAAGCAGAAAGATGAGAGTGAGTTTGGCAGGAGTCGCACTCGCAAGGATAAGCTGAGGCTCTGGTGCAAGGAGTGCGAGCGTGAATATGCCCGGAAGCATTATGAGAAAAACAAAGGGGCTGTAAAGAAATACTTTAGATATGAGGACCGTCATAGGGTCGTTAATGGCGTGAAACAGAAGCAATGCGGCAGATGCAAAAAGTGGAAGGGCGAGAGCAGATTTTACAAACATCGCAGACATATAGATGGATTGGCGGTGTGGTGCAAGGAATGTTCAAATAAAGCTACGAACAAGTGCCGCAGGCTGCGGTCAGCTTTGCGGAATTGATAGGCTTGCTTAACAGCTTAGGAGTTTAGCAATCGCTGAGATGCGAATGAATGCAAAAAGGAGAATGTATATGAAAGTTCGAAAATCCAATTCCGTTCCCATACACGAGAGGATTAGCCGGAGGGATTTCCTGGGCGGCGCCGCTATGGCCACGGCCTTCACCATTGTACCTCGCCACGTACTCGGCGGCAGGGGCAACACCGCACCGAGCGAAAAGGTCAACGTCGCCATCATCGGCACGGGCGGCCAGGGCATTGTCAACATGAAGCAGCTTTTCAACGAGCCCGATGTTCACATCGCCGCCCTCTGCGACATCAACGAGGTCAGCGACTATAGCATGTTCTACTACGGCGGTACCGCCGGGCTGAAACCTGCTCTCGAGTTAGTCCAACAGAAGTACGGCCGAGCCTGCCCAAGCTACCACGACTACAATCAAATGCTTGACGAGGAAGACATCGACGCCGTCCTGCTCGCCACGCCGGACCATTCTCATGCTGTCATCTCCCTTGCCGTAATCGCCAAGGGTAAACACCTCTACTGCGAAAAGCCTCTCTGCCGCACCGTCTATGAGACTCGTGTTGTTACCGAAGCCGCTCGTAAGGCCGGCGTTGCTACCCAGCTCGGCAATTTCGGACATTCCAGCGAGGACATCCGCCTTGCCTGCGAATGGATATGGGACGGTGCTATCGGCGATGTCCACGATGTGCACTCCTGGACCAGCACCGGCGCTCGCCGCTGGACCAATCTCACCGAACGACCGAAAGAGACGCCTCCGGTGCCTGCCGGCTTTGATTGGCAGCGATGGCTCGAACCCGTGCCTGCCCGCCCTTATCATCCCGACTACGCCCCTGTCCGCTGGCGTGCCTGGTGGCAGTTCGGCTCCGGCACTATCGGCGACTTTGCCTGCCACCATCTGGACCCGGCCTTCTGGGCGCTGAAATTAGACCAGAGCAATACCTTCAGCGTCGAGGCCAGCTCTTACGGTACCACCGAAGAGACCTGTCCCGCTGTATCGCTCATCTACTTTCATTTTCCTGCCCGCGCCGGTATGGGGCCTGTACGCATTACCTGGTACGAAGGCGGAATTATGCCTCCGCGTCCTGCGGAGCTGGAAGAAGGCAGAAGCCTCGGTGACCACGGCATCCTCTTCATCGGCACAAAGGGCGCCATCCTCGGCGACGGCTGGTCGAGGTCTCCTCGTATCATCCCCGAAACCAGGATGCAGGCCTATCAGAGACCACCCAAGACCCTGCCCCGCGTCGAGGGACACCACCGCAACTGGCTCGACGCCTGCAAAGGCAAAGGCCGACCGAGCACCCATTTCGACTATTCCGGCCCCCTGACCGAATTCACTCTGATGGGTAACGTTGCCCTCCGTGCCGGAAAAAAACTGGATTTCGACTGGAAGAACATGAACGTTACAAACGTTCCCGATGCCAATGGATTTATCAAGCCGAATTACCGCGAAGGCTGGACTATTTAGATGAGAAATTCGGAGGAGTAAGTGGCCAGAGATGGGAAAGAATTTCCACCGCAAGGTGTCCTGTGGAGTGCTTCGTATTTTAATATAAAAACGCCTTTTACATTATTGCTCTGTCAAGGCTCAAATGATGGTTTGTCATTCCCGCCCCGCATCGTGTGCGGGATAAACTCCAGCGGGAATCCAGACTTATTGATGGTACTGGATCCTGCATCAAGTGCGGAATGACAGCCCTCAAAGCATGCTTGACAAAGCACTATAAGTTGCGTCGTAGTATTAGATAAGCTGATGAAGATATAAAAACCATTCTTTTCTATCTATCATTCCCCTCTCCGCGTTTTATCTGTTTAAGAAATATTGGATTTAACCCAGCCCCAGTGCCTCTATCTGTTCGGTCAATCGAAGGTATATGTTCACGGTGAGATAAGAAAAGAAAATAGTAAGCACAATAACAATAGCCGTGACTACGACCTTTGTAACTGTTCTATAACGCGGGTTCAGCCATACAAGCGGCAGGGCAAGCGGCCCCAAGCACAACAGAACAATTACAATAGTAGATGTGGAAAAATACCATTTTGTTTTTGATGGAATGGACTTGTCGAGGAACTCACCGCAAAAACGACACTTTATGGCCTCTTTCTGGATTTGCTCGGCGCAAAAAGGACATTTCCTGGTAACTTCTATCTGCTCGTCCGCTTCGGCTAACATAGCTTCCATAAAAATACCTCCCGTGAAGAATACCCCTAAAATTCACTCAGGCACTTCTGCTCGGTTAGATTACTCTCAATAATCTACATACGTTAGTTTGCCTTTTCTTGTTGTAGCTGTATTGCCTCGTTCTTATCCCTATATCGTCTTAATATCGACAGAAATTAACAATAGAAATCTTTGAGAATGTGCAGAAAACGCTCAAGAGATAAAAATAGGGGAGCAACGGGGAAATATGATTCTGTCTGTGTTTGTAGCAGAGACGGGCGGAAAAAGCACAGTGGATTGGGGCCAATATGCCCTTGGGCGTGAGTTTTCATCGAATAGTTCGCTCTTTTTGGATGTCGAGCTGGTGATATCGCTGCCGGTATTTATCATAAAGTCGTCTGTTTTTTTAGGTTCTTTCGCTATCATATAGGCCTTTGCGTCTTCAACAGCCTTCTCCAGGGTCTCTATTTGTTTTTTGATTTATTCCTGCCGTTTCTTGGATGCTTCGTCATCATCATCGGCCATTCTCATATATGGCCAATTGATAATCATACTCAAAGGAGCTTTTAAGGTCATCTTTTCCCATGTCCAGCCGTCGGTCATAATTAGTGCGGACCGGCCCGCAATAAGACCACCGTCCGGTACGGCTACGGCCAGGGCCTATTCCGTTCGCCCGAGCTACGGGAATATGCTCAGACTCGGGATTGATCGCAACCTCAGCCCTGACATTGGGATTGATATCACCACGCTCAACGTAATCACTGGTAACACTAACGGAGCCAATTTCGGGCGGGCGGGGTTCACGCACTGTCCCTTGGCTGCGGGCGATGGTTGATGCCTCTGCTCGCAACACTTGCCCGGTGAAATTCCAGCCTTTCGGCCAGTGGCACACATCTCTCAAATTATAGACGGATGCTCCGCGAAGCGGTGATTTTTCAGTACTCTTTAAACCTTCTCATCCATTGCGGCCAATCCTCGGCTATAACGCCGCCGGCTTTGGTCCAGGGGCCTGCCGTGTCGAACTCGCGATGCCACTTCAATGTCCACAACCCCTTTAACCCGACCTTTCTGACAGACCAATCCAAGAAAAGAATATTTGTGCCTTCATTATGCCGGTTGATGCAGACATTACACGCCGGCCACTCAGGCTCATCCGGCGTGTACATATCGTCATACTGAGGGGGTGGGTCATAGCTGGTGTCTAAGCCGGCCCCGGCGTGGATGCAATCAAAAAACAC
>JBAQFY010000437.1:0-1761 GCA_049287505.1 Sedimentisphaerales bacterium
CAGCGTTTCCTGTTTGACAAACACCATCGCCTGGAGCATCAGTTAGCAGTTCGGGACGGCTGTTGGGCTGTTAATAGTGAGCACCTTTATGCCTCCGAGGGGATTCCATTTGCCGGGAATATGGATATATATATTGCGAATATGCTGGCCGGCTGTGACGGCCAGAGAACCTTGCGTGAGCTTGTTGCAATGGTGGCTTCCCGAATGAAGACCGACCCGGAAACGATAACCCCTGCCTGTTTAACCGCTTTTCTCAGGCTTATGCGGTCCGGCTTTCTAAGTTCAGTCAGTGGCTCCGATAAATCGACTTAATAGAAAGTTCGTGGGCGACCTTTCGCTAGCGTAAAGAAGGTTCAAGTGGCAGATGTCGAGGTATTCTGTCGTTTTGGGAGAAAAACCAACAAAACACCCTGCGAGATAGTTGCATCTGTCAAACAGATTTGGTATTATGGTGCAGTTGAGATTCTTAGCAGTTTTTTTACTCGGTGCTGTAAATTGGAAACGTAAAGTAAGGAAAGTTTTGTAAACTGCATTCTGATTTGAGGAGAACGCTGAATGGAGGGTCGCAAAGTATCAGCGGGCGAGGCTGTTGTTGAGTTCTTTAGTAAGTTTTTAGATGACGAGGGTTCACCGTACGCGCTCGACCTTATGAAGCATTATGTGATTGGTATGGGCAAACCGTTTGTTCGCGGCCGGCGGGGCACAGTTGACTTGCTTGGCTGGCGGGCCTTCATGGTAAATCGGCCGGAAATCCAGATTGCGATGCGCGGTCATTTCCAAGAAGTTGTCAATGAGATGGGTTCATCCACAGGACCATCTGAAGTTGATTTCGTTCGGTTGGTCAGCCACACTGTGGAAGGCGAATCAATCAGACTGTTCGACCTGCAATCAATGCGATTGACGCTTCATGGATGTCATCGAATCCAAGTCAGCGGACGGTGGCACAGGATGTCTGCTGAGAATACAATCCATGCTTTCCGCCGACCGGAGCCACCAAGATGGTGTTTGAACCTGGACCCCCCAACTCAGAGTTTCCAACTCTGTCCGCTGGATGGGAGCAGACGGTCATCTCAGGAAATCACGTTGTATGACGTGTGGTTTATCTGGGTTGACAAGGGTGATCTTCATGGCAAACTTGAAACCATACTTGATTCTGGTAATAGGGTTCCTGATGAGGTTTTTGAGGCGCTGAAAATTGGGAAAGAATTTGATGTCTCTATCTGGTTCAAAATGCCCGGCATGTCCATCTGGAGATACACGGACTATGAAACGACTCATTTGAGTGGCTGGCCGCCGTCAGAACAGTCTTGGTCGTCTGAGAGTTCTCCATCGCGCAAGAGCTAAGAAACTCATGCGCCAAACGAAAGGCTCGTCCTTTCCTTTGGTGGTTATTTTAATAGTATTGTAGGAATGAATTTCCCAAGACGGCCTAATTCCCTATTTCTTGCAATTTATCATACTTTTTCAGCAAAACAAGCCGTTATTACACAATATCTGATTTTTCAGAGATAACTAAACTAAAAATAGATTGACATAGTGCTGCATTTTAACTAAACAATGTAATTAAACGTAGTAACAGTAAACAACAGTAAACATTAGAGCAACCTGATGAAAGAAGTTACAATACGGGGCACTAATTTATTAACATACGCCAGGACGACGAAAGGGTACGGAAATGGCTGAAATAAGTCGCACATCTCTATTTGGCAAGCTCAACAGTTTGTGCTATAAATCCATTGAAAGTGCTACGGTTTTCTGTAA
>JBAQFY010000438.1:0-2835 GCA_049287505.1 Sedimentisphaerales bacterium
TTGTTCTGGCTTGGACGAGCGGTTTCTGAGTCGGCCCTTAGTGAGAAGTTATCTGGTCTTAATATTGAGCAGTTGGAAGGGATTGGCCTGCTGAGTCGTAAAGACGGGATGGTTCAGTCTGTTGCTAAATTGGCACCTTATTATGACCTGCTGTTAGCCAGCGATTTTGGGCCCGAAATTCATCGTGAATTACCCGCTGACCATGTCCTTGGTGTGGGCGCTGCATCTTTGACTCTTGCCAGTCTAACCGTTCGCCGAAAGGTTAAAACGGCCCTCGACATCGGCACCGGCGCCGGCATACAGGCCTTTTTAGCCATCGGCCATGCTGACCATGTCATCGGGACGGATACCAATCCGCGGGCGCTGAATTTTGCCAGGTTCAATGCCAAGCTAAACGGAATAGATGGTATCGAATGGCGTGAAGGGAGTTTTTATGAGCCGGTTGCGGAGCAGCAATTTGACCTGATTGTATCGAATCCCCCATACGTGATTTCCCCGGAGTCCCGGTTTATCTTTCGTGACACGAATCTGCCGGGCGATGCCGTCTCAGAAAAAGTGGTGCGCGGGGCCGGTCAAAGGCTAAGTGAGGGTGGTTTTGCCTGTATATTGTTCAATTGGCATCATCAAGACGAGATGGACTGGGATTCTCGACCGCAAAGCTGGATGTCGAATACCGGCTGTGACGGCTGGCTGATATGTTTCAAGTCTGCTGAGCCCTTAACCTATGCAGCGGACTGGCTGCGAACCAGTGTAGGGCAGAATTCACCGGACTACGGACGGTATCTGGATGAATGGATGGCGTATTATAAGAAGATGCAAATCGGGCGGATAAGTGCCGGCGGAATGATTATGCGAAGACGAAGCCAACAAGCAAATTGGTTCCGGGCCCATGCAATCGATACAAGTCGCTGTACCGGCACTTGCGGAGACCAGATTGAGCGTATCTTTGCCGCTGAGGATTTGCTTCAGTCACTCGAAGACGACCGTCAGTTGCTGGAACAGCGTTTCCTGTTTGACAAACACCATCGCCTGGAGCATCAGTTAGCAGTTCGGGACGGCTGTTGGGCTGTCAATAATGAGCACCTTTATGCTTCCGAGGGGATTCCATTTGCCGGGAATATGGACATGTATATTGCGAATATGCTGGCCGGCTGTGACGGACAGAGAACCTTGCGTGAGCTTGTTGCGATGGTAGCTGACCGAATGCAGACCGACCCGGAAACGGTAATCCCGGCCTGTTTAACCACTGTTCGCAAGCTTATGCAGGCTGGATTTCTAAGCTCAGTCAGTGGCTCTAATGAATCGACTTCATAGAAAGCTTGTGGGCGACCATCCAGAGGCCAAAAAACGGTTTAAGTAGTAAGTGTTGAGGTATTCCGGGATTTCGTCAAAAACCAACAAAACACAGCGCGAGATAGTTGCATCTATCAGGCGGATTTGGTATTCTTGGGAAGCAAAGACGCTCAGTGACAGAGGTGAACGTTCATAAATGGGAAATCCAAAATAAAAACAGCTTGAGCAATGTGACCATATGACATCATAAATTCGACGAGTGATTAGGACTGGGAGGCCAGCTATGGGACAACCGGGGAGAAGAATTTGTCGTGCTAAGGGGCCAATAGGCCTTGGTGTGGAAAGTAAAGGGCAGTTACTGAGCTGGTTCAAGCGAATTGACTGGGACGCAACAGGTAAACATTTAGTGGCGAGAATCTTCTTCTGCACAAACCAGTTCAATCTCGACAGGCAAGACCGGGAAATTATTAAGGAGCTTTCTCAACATTATGCTGCACGAAGAAGTATGGGGTGGACTACGAGTCTAACATTTATTGGTTGCGCAGATGCACGGTACTATGAGGATTACAACAAGAGGCTTGCAGAAGCTCGGCTGAACAGCGTACTCTCTGGATTTTTCGAAGAGCTGAAGAATATGGGAGTAGGTGGTTTGTTGAGTTTCCAGATAACAAAGATTGTCCGGGGCGAATTTGCAATGATTGACCAACCGGATCATTGGGCAGAAGATAGGCGTGTTGATGTCTTTGATATCCGTAAATCAGACGTTAATGCCCCGAAGAAGGGCCCCATTTATACATTAGAAGATTTTAAAGATGGACGGTTGTTTCGCGCGGAGATGTTTTTTGTCGAGAGGTGGAATCCTCGCTGGCGCAGTTGGTGGCCGCTTTATTATTACATTAAAGATATTGAGGAAAAGGATTATATCCACGCCCAGAATGAGGAGCTAATCCCCGTCAGCGAGACAGACCTGGATAACATGGAGCGTCTCCTCAATGAGATTGCTCCCCAAGACAAGCAGAAGCTCCAGAACAAGATCGCTTCGGAAGGCCGAAAATCAGCTGTGCGCGAGTTTTTTTTAGTGGAGTTCCGGAGTGCCTGGGCTAAGATCAGAGCGGCAGCGGAGCACGATTATGATCAGTCAGACTTTCGCTACTTCCATGAATTCATGGCAGTGATTTTGGGCAAAGTGGATCCTACTGGACACGCCAAAAAGAAGTCATCTTCAAAATGAATAGGGTTCACGGCTATCCGTAATGCAGATACCTACGCGTACTTTGCCATTGCAACTCCTTGAGCCTCCGGGAAAATTGGAAAAAAAAGTTGACACAATAAAATGTTTTAGCTAAAAACTTATGTAAACGTAGTAACAGAAAATATTAGAGTAACCTTATGAAAAAGGCCTCAATGCGAAGTATTAATTTATTAACATACGCCAGGACGACGAAAGGGTACGGAAATGGCTGAAATAAGTCGCACATCTCTATTTGGCAAGCTCAACAGTTTGTGCTATAAATCCATTGAAAGTGCTACGGTTTTCTGTAA
>JBAQFY010000439.1:0-2690 GCA_049287505.1 Sedimentisphaerales bacterium
TGCGGAAGCAGGGGCAGGGGTGACATTGTAGGTTTTCGTTTTCCGCAACAGATACTAAATAATAAGGTACCTGAAACGGTATATAATTACAACAAAAAATGTTTCATAATGGTTTATAATACGGTGCAAGATGCTCATGCCATCGGTTATATTTTATTGGCCGGACGCCAATATAGCTGAGGGAACTCTTTCTACTATTAATATTTGCCGAGCTGCGTTGCCAAGACTGCCAGTCTTTTGAGCCTTTCGGGCTTGACGTGGGGAGCTACACTGCAAGCCGAAGAAAGTATGTATCCGCTGCCGGGTTTGCCGATTCTGATTCTTTCCTTCACAGCCTGTTCAAAGGTCCGGTCATCAGCATTGAGCATCTCGTTGACAGCATCCAGGTTCCCTTTGAAGAAGAATCGCCCGCCATACTTTGATTTTGCATTTTCCAAACATACAGTACCGAGCGGTGGAGGGTCTAATGTGTCAATTCCATCAACGCAGGTTGCGCTCATAAGGTCCAGACGGTCGCCAATTGCACCACAGGTGTGGACATACGACTTTGAACCAAACCCGCGTATCGTTTGAAAAACCTTGTCTTCGTAAGGCACTACAAATTCTTCGTACATTTTACGGCTGATGAAGCCTGCCCCGGCAAAAGCTGAGCTTACAAGAATAGCATCAGGCTGACAGCCAGCGTATAATTCAACTTGTGCAAGCACCATTCGTGTAAAAACAGCGAGCACCTGACGGCACTTTGAGGGGTCATCAATTAGAGCAAGAAGGGCCTGTTCGTACCCAAACAACTCCATAAGATGGGTAAAAGGTGAGAATACTTCTGCGTGTATTGAGACATCAGGCGCAAGCTGCTGTACTTTCTCCAGCGCGCTTGTGAACCATACAGGATAAGCGGCCGGAGCAGTAAGGTCGGCCTGGGGGTCGATGTCCCAGAGGTCAGGTGCGTGCCAGGTGTTCCACACATAGCCTGGCAACCTGTATGTGGCGGGGTCATTTATGTCAACCGTACTATATTTCGCCCGCTTTAGAGGCATTTGGCCCGGCTGATATGTCTGCGGATTATCATCCGGAGGAAAGACAGTTTCTAATCCTGATTTCCAATGAAGGTGCTCATTATTGTCAATTTTGCTATATGACTTAAGATTGTTTTTCCAGTCTGGGGGTCTGCCGAGGATGTTCACCAAAATACCGTCGAAGTTATATTTTTGCTGTAATTCAACCAAAACCTTAGCAAAAGTCTCGCTGTTAAACCAAATCTCCGAAGGTCTGTCGCTGCAGTTTAAGAAGTAGTGCCCGAGAGCAAGCTGGCACATTACCGGAACTCGGTCCGGCTTCTTATGGTCCATCGCCGCTGCTATTCGTTGTTTTGAATTCATTCTTTTGCCTTATCCAAGATACGAGAGGGTTCAAAGAGTTAGAGTCAAGTAACTTTTTAAGTTCTAATTTTCCCTTCAAAAATTTATTTAGTTCCAGTTGAAGAGACAGCATTTGTCATTCCCGCGATTTGTCATTCACGCAGAAGCGGGAATCCAGCTTTTTCGCTCTGGGCCCCTGCTCCTTCGACTTCGCTCAGGACAGGTTTCGCAGGGGTGACATCGTTGATTTTTTTTCCACAACAGATACTATTTCGGAATAAAGGCCATCGAGGTCTGTAAGGGAAAACCGCAAGTACAACCTGAGCTGCTTTCGGGGATAAGGACAAGCCCGCCGGCGGGGATTATGTTAATCCAGCAGCCCGGCCGTGAAACTTTGTTGAGCTGACGTGGTCCTCCATTTGGCCCGATGTCATACATCCAGGGGCTGCCACCTCGCCAGAACAAACACTGGGCTGAAGCAGAGATGCCCCCGCAGCCATGCCCACGGCGGTCAAATTTCCAGCCTTCGATTTTTTCGCCGGTCTTGAGATTGTACGCGTAAGGCCAGGCGTAAACTGTCCGGTCAATAATCGTTGGATGGCGGTTGTATTCACCGTGCTCACCATCTATAGGAAGGTCAGTCTTATGGTCTGCCTGCCAGCGGACCTTGCCGGAGCGTGCATCAAAAGCGTCATAATAATAATGAATTGAATCTTCGATGAGTCTGGAGCCGCTTAAAAGAAGTGTATCTTTAGCATAGTTAATATACACGGGTTCTTCAAAATTGCCGACATCTATTTTTTCTTTAAATACGACTTTACCGGTTTGTGTATCAAGAGCGACCAGGTATTGGTCGCCGGCGTCAAATAATGTTTTCACAGGCATACGCCCAAGTTTATCAGCTAAGGCTTTTGGACTATTAGTTTCGATGAAGTATATTCGTCCGCCACCAAGGGTAATAGTAGTGTTCAATATCAGCCCTTCCTTATATTTCCAAAGCTCTCGGCTACTTTCCTTTTCCAGTGCGAACAGATAATCACTTACTACCAACTTCATATTTCTGTTCCACAGCGCAGTGTCTGCCTCATAGCTGGTCTCGGTATAGGAGGCCCCTTTTCTTCGACCGCTTCCGAAAAGGATGTTGCCAGAGTATGCAACGTAGCCCCACTCGCGCGGCTCAGTACTGATTGGTTGAGGCATTTGATATGTAATACTGCGCCGACCCGTCCGAACATCAAAGCCGAAGCACTTATCCTCCGCGGCCACATACAGGAACCGGTCGTCCACTGCCATACTGCCGCAATCCAGAAAAGCTCCGAGCCGACGTGAATT
>JBAQFY010000440.1:0-22213 GCA_049287505.1 Sedimentisphaerales bacterium
CTAAATGTTTTTGAGATTGTTTTGTCACTTCGTTGCTCACAATGACGATTTTAGATAGATTCCTCCACTTCGTTTTGCTGCGCTCGGAATGACGGAGTGCTGGATTCCCGCTTTCGTGGGAATGACAAGTGGACGGAAGATGGAATATAGAAAATCCAAATCACGAAATACGAAATCTTAGACAAGCACGAATTACTAAAAATTTAAAATTCAAAACGAGATTGCCACGCTCGACTTCGCCTCGCTCGCAATGACAATATAAAATACAAAACCCTTATGCTAAACAAAAAAAGCCCTGAACCGGCCTTCGGCCGGAAATTCAAAATACTAATCCTTCGACCCTGCTCAGGACAAGTCTCGAAATCCTAAACAATCTCAAAGATCCTAAATTCAAATTGTTTTGGGCTTGTTTGATTTGAGAAACAGCACATACGAAATCCTGCTAAATCAACATTTTTATTGACAGGGAAATTGGAAAGTGTTAGGTAATAAAAACTTATGACTTGGGAGTGTAGCTCAGCCGGTAGAGCAACGGCCTTTTAAGCCGTAGGTCCTGGGTTCGAGTCCCAGCACTCTCACTTATCCTGCTATTGGATTCGCAAGAGCGGAACAGCAACCAACAACTGGTTCTGAAAGTAAATTTACAGGAGTTGAAAGTTCTGAATGAAAGATGGTCAAATATGGATACTGTTTTGCTTAACAGTGTGCATAAGTCCTTCGGTGATGTCCAGGCCGTGAACAATCTCAGTGTCAGGGTTCCAAAGGGCAGCATCTATGGATTTCTCGGGCCTAATGGTGCCGGCAAGACCACCACGCTGCGTATGATTATGAACATCATCCGCCCGGACAGCGGCAGCATCGAGATATTCGGGGATTCCTCAGTCGAGCGTGCCAAAGCTCGCATGGGCTATATGCCTGAGGAGCGCGGCCTGTATCGTAAGATGACCGTCGCTAAGGTGCTTACCTACTTCGGCGCAATCAAGGGGCTGGCAGGCAGCGAACTTTCGAGCAGCGTGTACCGCTGGCTTCAGCGCGTTGACTTGACAAACTGGGCGAATAAAAAGGTGGAGGAGCTTTCAAGGGGAATGCATCAAAAGCTGCAGTTTGCCGTAACTGCAATCAACGAGCCGGAGCTGCTGATACTTGATGAGCCGTTTGCAGGGCTGGACCCGCTGAACACGGATTTGCTCAAAGGCATTATGCTTGAGATGCGGGATGAAGGCAAAACCGTAATCTTATCCACACATGTAATGCACGAGGCCGAAAAGCTCTGCGATTCTATCCTTCTGATAAATAAGGGCAAAGCCGTACTGGATGACAGGCTGGCTAATATTCAATCAAGGCAGAAGTCTCATGTAGTAAGCGTCGAGCTCGAGGGCGATACGGGCTTTATCGAGAAGCTTCCCAAAGTAACCGCAATAAAGTCAAACGGACATCGCCTTGAAATTAGCTTAGCGGACAATGCTGATACGCAAGAATTACTGAAGTCCCTCGTGAGCCGTGTACGGGTGCAGAGATTTGAGGTAAAGGTTCCTTCGCTGCACGAAATCTTTGTAGAATTGGTTAGGAAAGGCGATGCAGAAGATTCTTAGAGTTGCACAACGCGAATATATGGAGACCGTCAAGACCAAGACGTTCATCCTTGGTATTCTGATGGTCCCGTTTATAATTGGCGGGATTATTTTCTTCACGAGCCGAATGTCCCGCGGCGCAACCGGACCGCAACCACCCATTAAGGTCGCGGTTACTGATTTATCGAACGAGCTGGGCGCCGAGATAAAAGCCTCTTTTGACAGGTACAATCAGGAAAATCCGAATCGCCGGATTGAGGTTCACAATGTCGATGCGCAGCAAGACTCAGAAGAAGCCGAAAACCAGGGAAGAAGCAAGCTGCGCCAGGGCCAGTTAGATGCATACGTTGTTCTGGACAGGGACATCCTGGAAGGTGCGGGTAAAATACGTCTGTACACATACAAACCGAAGGCGAGCAATATCGACATTTTCTGGACTATCGAGAATCTCTTTCGCAGGGCGGTTGTCAATCAGCGATACAAAATGCAGAATCTCTCTCAGGAACTTTTAGCCAAACTTCAGCACGTTCCAATTGAGCAGGTAGAAATGGGCTCCGCTGATGGCCAGGACCGCGTTCAACGTGAAACCGACAGGGTTATAAAGATGATGGTTCCCTTCTTTTTTATGTACCTGATATTTATGGGAATCGTCGGCACAGGTCAACACATGATCAGCAGTGTAATCGAAGAAAAAACTTCACGTGTTATTGAGGTGCTGCTCTCGGCGGTAAGTCCGTTCCAACTAATGGCGGGCAAGATTTTAGGATTGGGCGGTATAGGTTTGACAGTTGTGGGTCTGTGGGCGGTTGCCGCATATATAACCGCCCGCTGGCAGGGTCTTAATATTGACGTTACCACCGAGTTCGTGTTGTATTTTGTAATCTATTATATACTTGGTTTCCTCTTGATTACCTCACTGCTTACGGCGGTAGGCTCAATCTGCAACACTATCAAGGAAACCCAGGGTATGATGATGCCGATTATGATGGTCTTTATAATACCGTTATTGGCCTGGTTCAAGGTCGTCAGGGACCCCAATGGGTTAATGTCACGGGTGTTCTCGTTCCTGCCGCCTTTGACGCCTATGGTAATGATACTAAGGCTTTCTTCCGGCTCTGACATTTTGAAAGTTGAGATATTCGCATCGATATTACTATTGGCCGTAACCGTCCTTTTTGCAATGTGGGCCGCTGCTAAGGTCTTCCGGACCGGTATCCTTATGTATGGAAAACGGCTGGGCTTACGGGAAGTCTGTCGATGTTTGAGACAAAGTTAGACTCGTCTTTGGTATGAATATAGTGCTCTGTAACATCTAATTTGATGGGTGGCAGCCTCAAGCGAGTCCCGAAAAATCGGGACGAGCTTGGGGATGGCTTGGAGTAACTACCAGTAACCACCACGCATTTATCGTGTGACAAACCACTATCTGGCGGCTGATTAAGAGGACCTGATAAGGTGAGCGGTTTGTTTTACAATTTGGGTAGAAAGGTCGGGCCGAAAGTCCGCAAGGCCAAATGGCTCTGGCAATCAATAGCCGGCAGTGAAGCTGACGCTATTAAAGTCGAGCATGAGGTTGGCCAGGACCTTGCACGCGAAATCAGGCGTGAGTTAGAACTTGACCAGGAACCACAAGCCGAACAAATACTGAACGAAGCAGGTAATCGTCTGGCTGCATGCGTCACCAATAAGTCTCGTAAATTCAGTTTTGAAACAATCAAGGGCGTCGAACCTAACGCGTTCGCTCTGCCGGGCGGATTCATCTTTGTAACCCGGTCGCTGATGGAAATATGCCGGTGGAATGAAAACGAGGTCGCATTCATCCTCGGACATGAGATGGGCCATGTTATTAAAGGTCACGCTATGGCTCGTATCATCAGCAATTCAGCCATTGCCGCTGCATCGCGGGCTGCACCTATTCGCGGCGTTCTTGCCGGCTGGCTGCGCAAGGTAGGCGTGCAGTTTCTTGAAAGTGCCTATTCCCAGGACCTGGAGTCCGAAGCCGACAAGCTTGGGGTGCGTCTGGTCGCTGGAGCCGGTTATGACCCTAACGCCTGTGCGCAGTTACTTTCGCGTCTGGCCGAGCTGAGTCCGCCTGCCGGCCAATTCGACCTCGGCAGTTATTTTTCCTCGCATCCACCTTTTAAGGTCCGTATTCAAAATATCAATAATTTTCTGCATAAGGGCTCGAAGTAAGCGGAATTTATCCTTCACAAATTTAGAGAAATATGTTTGAGTACGTGACTGCTTCTGATAAAATGCTGAACCAGTGAAATATACGGGCGAGCTGCTGTTATTGCAAAGTGAATCAAGGATTTGTTAGTCCGCTTTCGGCGGAAACAAATGGAGGATTACAAAGATGCTGAAAGTAGGCATTGTCGGATTTGGATTTATGGGTCAAACGCACTACAAGTGCTGGAAGGCCATCAAAAATGCACAAGTTACAGCCGTCTGCGACGTAAATCCGAACATAGTGGAAGATACGAAAAGAGCGGTGGGTAACATCGGTGACACGGAACAGGAGATTGATTTCAGCAGCTTACAGTTGTACACGGATTTCAAGGAAATGCTAAAAAAAGCCAAGCTCGATGCCGTTTCTATTACACTGCCGACGTCTCTGCACGCGGACTATTCGATAAGGGCATTAGCTGCGGGAGTCAATGTTTTTTGCGAGAAGCCAATGGCGCTTAACGTCGAAGACTGTGAGAGGATGATTGCAGAGGCCAAGCGCAGTGGAAAGGCCCTGCAAATCGGGCACTGCGTACGATTTTGGCCCGAATATGCCAAAGCCAAGGAGATAGTTGACAGCGGCAAGTACGGCAGGGTCATTTCAGCGATGTTTCAACGCCTGGGGGCGGCCCCAACGTGGAGTATAGATAACTGGTTTTTGGACGAAAAACGCAGCGGAGGAATGGCCCTGGACCTGCACATCCACGATACGGATTTTGTGCAGTATCTTTTCGGGATGCCGCGTGCGGTTTGCAGTTTTGGAGCAAAAGGCCCCGGCGGTGGGCTGGTGCATATAGTTACACAATATCTCTATGACGATGAT
Organism: Sedimentisphaerales bacterium; assembly: GCA_049287505.1. GTDB lineage: Bacteria > Planctomycetota > Phycisphaerae > Sedimentisphaerales > Anaerobacaceae > NIOZ-UU13. Next base: position 4,621 of record JBAQFY010000440.1, read on the forward strand.
AAGGTAGTAACCGCGGAGGGCGGCTGGGCGATGATGCCAACGTTCGGATTTGAGATGAGCTTTAACATTGCACTGGCCAAAGCAACGCTTGTCTATGATTTGACGCGGGAGCCGGCGTTTAAGGTCTGTCCGGCTGAAGGAGAGGCTTTCACTCCCAAAGTGCAGGAAGGAGACGGCTGGCTTCTGGAGATAGCTCATTTCGCCAAGACGATAAGCGGAGAAAAAGTTCAGCCGATAACGACTCTGGAGCAGTCACGGGATTCGGTTAGAATCGTGGCGGCGGAGAAGGAATCCGCGAGGAAGATGGAAAAAGTCGAAATTGGCAAAGCAAAGAAGAAAAAGATTTGAATTGGAGAATAGCGCAATGAAATGTAAGGATTGGCCGATAGGAATTTGCAGCTGGTCGCTGCGAACAGACGTTGCCGGCGTAGCAGATGCGATGGATAAAATCGGAATTGAACATGTGCACTTAGGAGTCAGGGCTGCGTTGGAAGACAAGGAAGACGATTACATGGCGGCCGTGCAGAAGCAAAACTGGACTGTAAGCTGTACAATGATAGATTTTCCCCAGGAAGATTATTCGACATTGGAGAGCATAAAAATAACAGGCGGAATTGTACCGGATAAATACTGGGAGCAGAGCCGCCGGTTGTTCGTTGGCGCCACTGACGTTACAGTTAAGCTCGGCGTCAAATACCTTTCTATGCACGCCGGCTTTATCGACGAAAGTGACCCGGCATATACTAAGAAATTTTACGACCGTATCAAACGTTTAGCCGATGCTGCCGGCCGGAAGGACATTATGCTGTTACTGGAGACAGGCCAGGAGACAGCGGAAGAGCTTAAGCACTTTCTGGAGGAATTGGACCATTCTGCGGTAGGAGTCAATTTCGACCCGGCCAATATGATTCTTTACGACAAAGGCGATCCAATCGAAGCGGTGCAGGTGCTGGCGCCGTGGATAAAGCATATCCATATCAAGGATGCTATTCGAACTACCCAGCCGGGCACCTGGGGTGCGGAGGTCCCCTGGGGCGACGGCGAAGTGGGGCCGGAGGCGTTTTTGAATGTGCTCGAAGAAATCGGCTTTGACGGTGTTCTGGCAATCGAGCGCGAAGCCGGCGACGACCGCTTCGGAGATATCAAGCTGGCTGCGGAGCGCCTCAGTAGTTTTGGCTAATGAAACCCGTTGGAAATTCAGATTCCAGCGGCAAAAATATGGACATAAGTTAAGGAGAACAAAATGGAATGGAAACTGTACCTCGCCCTGAGCTTTGCAATGTTTATGGAGTATGCGGTCTGGGGCGCCTGGATGCCGGTACTGGCCGCACGGCTTCTTGGGCCGCTCAAAATGAGCGGCAAGCAGACCGGCTGGATTTACGCCACCCTGCCATTGGCTTGTATCTTCATGCCTTTAGTGTCCGGACAGCTTGCCGACAAGTATGTCAACACCGAGATCATTCTTGCGGTAGCTCACTTAATCGGCGCAGTTCTAATGTTCATTGCCGTGCGCAAAACAACATTCAAAGGACTTTTTGTGGTCATGCTTCTTTACTGTTTGTGCTACGCTGCAACGCTGCCGCTCGTCAATTCCTTGATGTTCAGCCATTTGGCCAAAAATAACCTCGACCCCGCAGTTTACTCAAAGTGGATATTCATCTGGGCACCTGTCGCTTGGGCGCTTATCGGCTATTTTCTCACTGGTTGGCGGTGGAAGTTCAAAACCGGCGACCAGGGACGTGACTGCCTCTACCTTGCAGCTATCCTTTCGGTAATAATGGGTGTGGGATGTTTCTTCATACCCGATACACCACCTGCCGAATCCGGTACCGCCCCGGTACTTCAGGCAATGGGTATGCTTAAAGAGGTCAACTTCCTTATTTTTATTGTTGTCTCGATGGTCTTCTTCGGGCTTATGCAGTTCTATTTCCTCGGCACTGCCCAGTTTATGCAGGACATGGGAATTTCCAGCAAAAACGTCCCTGCATCAATGGCTGTCGCACAGGCCGTGCAAGCAATTGCCACATTATTGTTGATGGCCTTATTGCTCGGAAGTCTTGGAGCGAAATGGACTTTAGTTATAGGGGCTACATTCTGGTTGTTGCTGTATATTGTTTACATCAATGAAAAACCGCGATGGCTGATTGTTGGTTCCCAATCATTCCACGGATTGGCGTACGTGCTCTTTGTTATTGTCGGCCAGATATTTGCTAACACCGTGGCCTCAGATGAAATACGAGCTTCTGTTCAATCCTTGCTTTTTGCCGCCACGGCAGGCGTTGGTCTTTTCCTCGGAACGCATTTCGCCGGTTTCATAATGGATAAATTCAGAAAAGAAGAGAAATTCCAGTGGCGTAATATTTTCATGGTACCCGGTGCGATAGCACTCGTGAGTATTTTGGTGCTCATATTGTTCTTTAAAGGATAAGTGCTGCTTGATAGTGGATGCTCGCTCCTCGATGCTCGTCCTTAGCCAGGTGCGTGTCTTTCCCGGGCTGTTATGGTGATAACTAAAGAATATCGAATGTCGAATTTCGAATGTAGAACATTGAACTTCTACATTCCTTGTTCGATATTCATCCCGCCCGTCGAAGACGGGACGGGATTCATAATTCATTTTTTTAACTTAAAGCGAGTTTAGCCTTATGGTATATCCAGCGGGTCAATATCTTTGATTCTCTCGGTATAGACTTTGTATTGATATTTCTTGAGCATCTCGTCGCCGTATTTGGCCAGCAAGGCATCTCGCTGTTCGCTTACTATCCTCTCTTTGATGCGCTGTTCCATATCGCTTGAATATCCAACTAATTTACCGGGATTCTTTTCTAAGATTTTGACAATTCGCCACTTGATGCTGTTCTGGTAAAAACCTTTCACCGGCCCTAATATATCGTTCGGGTCGCCTTTCCATAAATCCTTCCAGAACAATCCTTCGCCGCTGAGATAAGTATTAAACGGTTTGACTTTCTTATTCAAAGAGTATTTCTGTTTGACCGACTCGAAATCCTTGCCGCTGTCTAATTCAGCCTTTGCCTGCCGGGCTGTTTTAAGGTCCTGGCACCAGATTAAATCAATCTTAAGCGATAGGTCTTTTCTGAAAACTTCCCTGTTCTTGCCGAAGTAGAGCATTATCTGGTCAGCCGTTGGCTCTTTAATCTCCTTGTACTTTTCTGACCTAACTTTAGACAGGAGCCTGCTGTCTTCGTATTCTCTTACCTGCTGTAAAAGATTCTTATCATTTTCAAGTCCGAGTGACCTGGCCTCGGCTATAAGAAGCGGCATCCTCAAAGCCCTATCTAACAAGCGTTCGACACCCTTTGGTGTATTAAGGTCTCGCGGACGGCTCGGCGGGGCGCTCTCGCACAAAGCATCGAACCAGTCCTTCAATGTTACCTTTCCATTGTCGAAGGTTGCCAGAACAATGTTTTTCTCTTCCGGCGTCAGCTCCTCTGTTATCTGATAGATACGGATAAATGGAACTTTGCGGGGCTTCTTCGGCTGAGTCAGCAGTCTTTGGTGGATTTGAGCCGCTTTGAGAAAATTTTCACTTAATTTTGCCATGTGGAACTTTTGGCATATATATCTGTAGTACTGCTCAAAAAGCATGCCGGCTTTTGCCCTTTTAAGCATCGCTTCGGCCCTCGCCCGGTTGAGCTTGGGGTCGGCTTTCATCTTCTGTTGTATTTCTGATTCTGTTACGGTTAATTTGGGTTCGAGCTGCTTTTGCAACAATAAGTTTACCAGCCGTTTTTCCTTGAATTGTTTAATCGATGCGCCGAGCGCTTCATCTTTGAGATAATCCTGTTTGCGGGCCTCGCTGACCATAGCTTTTTCCACTATCATTTTCATGAGCACTTTTTCGGCATCAGGAGGCTCAGCTTGCTCGTTGTAACTATCATAGTCACGAGGGTAAAGCTCTATCATCAATCTGTTCTCGAGCTCCTGTCTTGTAATGACATAATCGCCTATGCTCGCAACAATATTTGACGTCTCATCAGCCGGTTTGACCACAGACTCTCTTTGCTGGTTTGGTTCGCCGGGGGTACTATTTGTTGTTTGGGTTCTCGCAATATTTAAATGGCAAAACAATATTAATAGTCCAATAAAAGCCAATTTTTTCAAGTATAATTTCGTCATAAGTATCTCCTTTATTCAATCGTTAGCGTTTTTCATTAAATAACAATCATATTCATATTTTTTCGGCAATTTTCGCCGCCAGGTTATCATTTTTTGCCGGTTTCATTATAACTTTTTTGTTGCCTTCGACCAAGTTAAATTGTTATTTGACTATTCTCCGGATTGCCCGTTTTCAACTAAGCTAACTTGTCTATTTTCTATTTGCATCAATAAATCACAGCCCGTACAATTTATTTAGACTTATTGTCAGGGTTTTTGGTCGAAGAATACCAATGAGCAAATGAAAAATAATTCTGGGGTGATAAATGTTCAGGAATATAACTCGTAAATTTACAAATCACGGCCACATAAATCGGATATGTCTTTGTGCCCTTGTGCTCTTGTGTTTTTGTGCTCTTTGTTGGGCGGACAGAATTGTCCTCAAAGAAGGCCAGATTATAACCGGCGATATACTCGCGGAAAAGCAAACCCAGTTGTACGTTGATATCGGCATAACGGTCCTGACCATTCCTAAGGAAAAGATACTCGAGTACAAATACACCGGCTCTCTTGAGGTTAAGGACATCGATGTCAATAACATAAGTGATTCTTCGAGTATAGAAGCGGCCAGATTATCCACCCCTGTGGGGGCCGAAGACCAAGGCGGTCGATTATACAAAACCGCCAATCTGAGAAAAACAACTATCGAAAATTGCGTGAAAGAAGTCTCCGAAGCGGTTGTCAAAGTCTCAAGTCCTGCGGGGACAGGCTCAGGCTTTTTTATCAATGAAGATGGGTTCCTGATAACCAACTATCACGTAATAGAAAAAGAAACGAAGCTCGAGGTTACTCTGTTCCAAAAAGCGAAGAACGGCTTTGAGAGAAAGAGATTCAGAAAGGTCAAAATCGAGGCCATTAATCCTTTTGTTGACCTGGCACTGTTGAAGGTCGAAGACCTTGAGGACACGAAGGTCAAATTCGTTTACCTGGGCGATATCGACCGCATCAAAGTAGGCGAACAGGTCTTTGCTATCGGCAATCCGCTCGACCTGGAGCGAACTATCACTAATGGTGTCATCAGCACAAAAAACAGGGCTTTCCAGGGACTTATCTATATCCAAACCAACGCCGATATTAATCCGGGCAATTCCGGCGGCCCACTGTTTAACCTGGCCGGCGAGGTCATCGGTGTTACTAATATGGGATATATATTTTACGGCGGACTCGGCTTTGCCATACCGGTCAGCTACGTTAAACATTTCATAGAAAACCGGGACGCTTTTGCCTATGACAAGGATAATCCGAACACCGGTTATAAATACATCCAGCCGGACAGAAGACTCAACAAGGCCAGGCCTAAATTCCTCGAAAGCAAGAGTGAATAATACCTAAACATCAACCATAGACTCATCGTTAACACTAACGGGTAAATTAGCGAAAGGTGCTCAAATGAAACATCCTGCCAAAACAACTCATAAGCTCCCCTCTGCTCTTATGCTTTTGTGCTCTTATTCTCTTATGTCCTTATGTTCATCAAACTCTGTCCGGGCCCAAAAACTACCCGACACAGCAAAGCTTATTCCGCCTGAAACAATACTGCTGGTGGATGTTGACGATTTTGACAGTCTGCGAACGCAGTTTGAAACAACTAACTTTTACAAACTCTCTAAAGACCCTGCAATGGCGGCCTTTGTCGATGACTTTAAAACCAAATGGCGGGAAAAAATCCGCAAAGCCGATAACAAGCTCCTCAAGGTAATAGCTGATATGGATGCTTTACCCCAGGGCAGAGCAGCCGTCGCTTTTGTATTAAACGAGCAGATAAATGAAGATGCCAATGAGCCGCCGCTTTTGCTCATAAGCCAGTGGGGACAGACAATAGCCAAGGTCAAAGAAGCGGTGGACAAGACGGTCGAAAAGGCCATCGAAAACGGCGCCCACCGGCAGAACGAAGACTACCGCGGCGTCAGTATCACAACCATAATCCGCCAGTCTTCCGCAGCTCTAAGCTATTGCTTTATCGACGATTGCCTGATAGGCTCTATGGACCTGAATTTTCTCAAATTTGTTATCGCACACATCAAAGGCTCCGAAAGCGCGACGCTCGCTGATGACGCCGACTATATTGCCACTATGAAAGCTGTTGAATTGTCCACTCAAACACAGATTGAGCTCTACGTTAATATAAAACAAATCGTCAAAATATTAATTGCCGAGGATGATACCGACAAGACGAAAACAATAATAAGCAACCTGGGCCTTGATAATGTTACGTCTTTTGGCTGTTCAATTGGCCTTGGACCGCCAACAACGGATAGTAATGCCTCCTTTGGAAAATTGTTCCTGAAAATCAGAGGCGAAAAAAAGGGTATTTGCAAAATGCTCGATATAGAATCGGCTGCCCTCAGGGTGCCGCAATTTATCCAGCCTTCGGCATATTCGGTATCATTTGTAAATTTGAATATTCAAAAAGCCTATAATGAGCTCGGCAATATTCTTAATAATATTTCACCACCGCTTGCTGCAATGATGTCTATGCCACTTTTACCACCGAGTCCGCAGGGCGAACCGCCACTGCAGCTGAAAGCCGACATTGTTGACTATCTCGGCTCGCAAATTATTATTGCCCAGAGCATAAAGGAGCCTTTATCTAATGACAGCTCGCCAAAGCAGAAGAAATCACTTATTGCTGTGGCGATAGATAACCGCAGCGCTCTTGAGAAATCACTGTCGCTTCTGCACAGCAACGTATTAGCTGCGAATAATCCTGATGCGAGGCGGGAGCTTCTCGGCCACACAATATATTTAATTGGCCCGGCTTTTTTTCCGTTTTCCCCTGCGAGCCCCGCCCCTCCGAGAGGCGGGGCGAGACCCAAGAGGCCGATGCAGGCCCCTGCCGGGCCAAAACCACCCGAAATGCCTGAAAAAGCGGCATTCACTGTTACCGACACTCATCTGATTTTCTCAGGTGAATCCGCCGTTGAGCAGGCCATTCGCGCATTGAACAGTACCGAAATCGTATCAGTGAGCTCTGCGCAGTGGTTTAACAGTGCCAAATCGACTATTCCTTCGGTTGTGGGATTGGCCAGTTTGCAGAACGATGCTGCTTCGGGCGAATTCTTCTGGTCAGACCTGCGCGAATTGAAGAAGGAAACAAGCGAGAGCAATGACGCAGATTCGAGCACCAAGATAGGTATCGGAGTGGGCTCCGGGTCGCCCTTCCCAAAGTTGATATTCTCACAGGCAGGTTCTGATTTGTTTGATTTCAGTCTTTTGCCTGAGTTTGATGTGGTGCGGAAGTATTTTGGCTTGTCCGCTTTTTACGGCCTCAGCAAACCGGACGGATTCTTCTTCGAATTCAAGTATCTAAATCCACGCCTTGATAATCAATGATTAGAGAAAGTTGTAAAAGTGTTTTTTAATCCCCTGATGTGTAGAGGTAACATTTATGGCGAGCCCTAAGAATAATGTCAACAGGCGCCGGTTTCTGCAGATTAGCTCAGGCTCAGTGGCCGTAATGTTCCTACCTCAAATTTCACTTAAAGCAGACTCGCCGCGATGCGCCGCAGCGGGTGAAATCTCGGAAACGCCAAAGCCGAACATCCTCTGGGTTAGTTGTGAGGACATCAGTCCCGACTTAGGCTGTTATGGTGATAGTTATGCCGTATCGCCCAATATCGACAAGCTCGCAGCCGAGGGTGTGCGTTATGCCAATGTATATTCACTCTCCGGTGTTTGTGCACCGACCCGCTCCGGTATCATTACCGGGATGTACCCGACCACCATCGGCACGCATCACATGCGCTGCAAGGGCGTGCCGCCGGCATACGTAAAGTGCTTTAGCGAATATCTGAGGGAGGCAGGTTATTATTGTACGAATAATGTAAAAACCGATTACCAGTTTGACCCGCCGCCGAGCGCCTGGGACGAATGCAGTAAAAAGGCACACTGGCGAGGTCGCGCCGAGGGCCAGCCGTTCTTCGCCGTCTTCAATTTCACAATTTCGCACGAGAGCCAGATTCGCAACAGGAGCGAAGAAATGCTCGAGCGTTTGGCAAATCTCAAACCGAATGAGAGACACGACCCGGCTAAAGCAGTCCTGCCACCTTATTATCCCGATACGCCAGCGGTTCGCAGTGACTGGGCGCAGTATTACGATGTTATTACGCTGATGGATAAACAGGTCGGCGATGTCCTCAAACAGCTCGAAGAGGACGGCCTTGCCGATAATACGATAATGTGGTTCTGGGGCGACCACGGGCGCGGACTTCCTCGCTGCAAGCGATGGATTTACGATTCGGGTATTAGAGTTCCGCTGGTTATTCGCATACCGGAGAAACTTCGAAAACTTGCAATGCCGGGCAATCCTGATGCGCTCTCCGTAAGGAGTCCTTCGGACAAACCTGGCACCGTCAACGACGACCTTATTGCTTTCATTGATTTTGCGCCGACCATGCTGTCGTTGGCCGGCATAAAGATACCGGAGCACATCCAGGGCCGGGCGTTTTTAGGCAGCCAAAAAGCCGGGACCCGCGAGTATATTTTCGCTGCGAGGGACCGGATGGATGAAGCATACGACCTTATCCGTGCGGTGCGCGACAAGCGTTATAAATATATTCGCAACTATATGCCGCACTTAACCCGCGGACAGGACATCGAGTATATGAACCAGATGCCGACAATGCAGGAGATGCGGCGTTTCAACGCCGAAGGAAAACTAAAGGGGCCGCAGAAACAGTACTTCGAGGAAACCAAGCCGGTAGAAGAATTATATGACACGCTTAACGACCCGCATGAGGTCAACAATCTTTCAGACAATCCGGAGTATAAAAGTGTGCTTGAGCAAATGCGCAGAGTGCATAAAGAATGGATGAAAGAAACCGGCGATATGGGACTGATTCCGGAACCTGAATTTGACGAGATGAAACGTCCGGACGGCCGGTACCAAAAGACGGCAGAACCGATTTTCTGGTCGCCGAAGTGGCAGCCGGGAGCGCCGGGTAAAGCCGCTCGTCACGTTACAATCGCCTGTCCCACAGCCGGCGCTTCGGTCGTTTACAGAATCAGCGGCGACGGCGAAACCAAGAATAGCTGGAAACTATATAGAAAATCCCTATGGCTCACCCCGGGCAAAGTGCTGCACGCCAAGGCCTGCCGCATCGGCTTTAATGATAGCGACGAGGTCAAGTTCAAATTCGACGACAAAGTCTCAACACCAAAACGTCCCCAAACACCGGTTAAGGACGAGCAGGGACCCCGCAAGGCGGGAACCCAGCACTGGCGATATAAACTCGACCGAACAGACCTGCTTGAGCGCCTGCAAAAGATAAAAGAATTAGACGGCCAGGGCGACAAAGCAATACCAAAATACTTTAAGGCTTTAAGCGATAAGTACACCTCTGTTCGCTACTGGGCAGTGATTGGTTTGCATAATAACTGTAAGAGTACAGATATAGAGCGGGCAAAGTCAGCGCTCAGAAAAGCATTGCACGACCAGGCGACGATTGTTCGTGTAGCCGCGGCGCACGCACTTTGTGACTGGGGCTATGAAGAACAAGGATTGCCGGTATTAGCTAAAGCGCTGAAAGACAAAACCGATAAGGCACGGCTATATGCTATTATCGCCCTGAACAAGCTTGGCGAGAAGGCCAGGCCTCTCTTGCCGCAGATAAAAGCTGCGCTGAAGGATTCGGACGATTACGTCCAGCGAGTTGCACGAACTACTCTGAAACAGCTTGACAGCGAGTAAATTAGAAATTCTAAATGAGGTTTATATCTACAGGCTTGTTATGAAAAAGTAGAAGAGTTCCTGCCTGTGTAGGGATTGTGTAAAGGAGCTGAAGATGTATAAGCGATTCATTTTTAGAGTGCTGGCGGTTTTTTGTTTTGGTGGAGTTGTGTTCGGCGCCGGGGGCCTTGAGCCGAAGGAATTGGTGTCGAATCCCACGTTTAAAGCGGCGGAGACAGAACAGTTGCCGGCTGCTTGGTCTGTCTGGAGTCCTGTGTGGGAGAAGGCCGCGTGCCGGTTCAAAAGCGTTGGCGAAGGGCTTTTGGTCGAGGCAGCAGACCCTTACGCAGTCGGTGGGGTTATTCAGGAAATCAAAGACATTAAGCCTGGGCAGGCATACAAGGTTAAAGCAGTTTGTCAATTGCACAATGTTCCTACCCCTTACCAGTCGGTATTGGTACGTGCAAGCTGGACCGGCAATGGGAAGCTGCTTCATCCGGCTGGGATGCTTGTGCGAGGGCGGGTGCTTGAGCCACCCCCATACTTACGTATGGGGTCAATTACCACACGTGTAAACGTGTGGGCAAGCTTTGAAGATGTGCTTGTTGCGCCCGAGACGGCTGATGGTGCACAATTGTCACTGGAGGTCAAATGGCCCGGCGGTGGTTCGGTGATTTGGAAGCAGGCGAGCTTACAGGCGACGTCCCAGCCGGGGCCGCGAAAGGTCAAGGTCGGCACTGTATATCTGCGACCCAGAAACAGCACACCAGAGAATAACCTGAAGCTCTGGTGCGAGCAGATTGATGCGGCTGGTAAACTTGGCCTCGATATTGTATGTTTGGGTGAGACTATCACTATAGTTGGAACTGACTGTTCTGTGAAAGACTGTGCCGAGCCGATACCCGGGCCGGCCACCAGGCAATTAGCTGAAGCTGCGCGGAGGAATCAAATTTGGGTGGTGGCGGGTCTTACCGAACGAGTGGGCGATGTTGTTTATAATACCGCTGTACTGCTGGACCGTGGGGGACAGATTACCGGCAAATACCGGAAGGTTCATCTTCCACGTGAGGAATGGAAGAACGGTGTCAGGCCGGGTGATGCGTATCCCGTTTTTGAGACGGATTTCGGAAAGGTTGCGATTCAGATATGTTACGACTGGTTCTTTCCGGAGCCGGCGGCGATATTTGCACTTAAAGGGGCAGAGATTATCTTCGCACCGACCTGGGGTAATACGCTGCCTGACGAGGGCGGTCGGGTGGACGGCGAGTCGGTGTTCCGGGTTCGGGCACGTGATAACGGAGTCTATATGGTTCCGTCGGTGTATGACGGCAATAGTCTCGTGATTGACCCGATGGGAAGAATACTGGCTTGCAGCGGGGGCAAAGAAGGCGTTTTCTGGGCGGAGATTGATTTGAGCGAGCGAGAAAATCTCGAATGGGTCGGTTACTGGCGTTCTATCGGACCGCGTCACCGCATGGTAGAAAGCTATGGACCTTTGCTTGAAGCGCCTCACGATTCAAAATACTGACTCGCAGCTCATCACTCTCAAAGAGCAAAAAAAGCTCGTGAATGAGATTTATATTTTTTTTACGGCGAGGGTGTAGATTGGTCTTTGGTCCTTGAGGTATTTTCGTTCGAAGTTTGTGCCGACCCATTCTCCGGTATCTACACCGGCAGTGGGGAGGAATTGAATTTCTTCAAGCCCTTTGTCCTGGTTAGTGATTAGCTTTTGTATTACCTGAAAATAGTCCGCGTAGTCTGTGGCGATTTTTAGCTGTCCGCCGGTCTTTAAACAGCGAATCAAATGCTCCAAATTAACAAGGCAGATGAAGCGTCTTTTGTGATGGCGTTTTTTTGGCCAGGGGTCGGGAAAATAAATGTGGAAACACTCTACAGAGCTGTCGGGAATAAAATCGGCTAAAAAAGCGGCGGCATCGGTTCGGATTATCCGCACGTTTGTCAGGCCCCATCGCCCGATGCGGTCAACTGCGTAGCGGTAGTACTTGCGGGCCCATTCGATGCCGAGGAAATTGTCACCCTGCCGGGCCCTGGCCTGGTTGAGCAGGAAGGTGCCTTTGCCGGCACCGATTTCGATGTGGACAGGACCCGCACGTCCGAAAATCCGGACAAAATCGATTTTGCCGTCATCCGTAAGGACTCCCCAGGACAAATCTTCGGGTTTTAGTGAGACCGAAGGATATTCCTTTAAGATTCGCGCCATTCGTGAAATCAAGCCCAAAAACACACGTTAAAACAATAAAAAGCAAACAGAGCCTGTATTATACAAAACAATGCGCCAGAAAGAAGGCGGATTTGGACGAAGACTGAAATTGCTTTTAGGGCTTTGCCGTGATTAAAGTGGATGCACAGAGTGTTCGATAAGAATCTGTGAACCTGACTGTTGGCCGATGCGTATTCATTATAGGACGGAATCGCAGAGGTCCTGATAAGGAAATCTGAAAATGATTCTACAATTGGTCAGAGCACGGCGTAAGCAGATTTTAGTAGATATTGATACCCAAAAGGACTTTCTTTTGGCTGGGGGCAAGGCGTGCATAGGGAACCACAGGAGGGTTTTGGCGCATATTCGCAGGGTGATGGCCTGGGCAAGAAGCAAAAGTATCCCGATAATCTCGACCGCCGAGGTTCACCCCAATCATAACAGCGAAAACGAAATCGGCTACTGCCTTGATGGTACAGATGGACAAAAAAAGATACATTACACGTTGCTTAATAACCGTATAAGTTTTGCAGCAGATGGAAATACTGATTTGCCGAGAGATATGCTTCGGCAGTACAGGCAGGTCATCCTTCACAAGCGTTGCGTTGACCCGTTTGATGAGCCTCGCATTGACAGGCTGCTGAGCGAAGTTAAAGCCAATGAGTTTATCCTGGTCGGTACCAGTCTCGAAGGTGCTGTTGAGGCAGTGGCACTGGGATTACTGCAGAGAGGTAAAAAAGTAACCGTTGTAATTGATGCGGTGGGCTCACATAATAAAAGGGAGGCCAAGCTGGCACTTCGCAAGATGGAGACTAAAGGAGTGAAGTTCATAGAGACCAAAAGGCTCGCCGGAGTGTCACATCTCAAGCACGTTGGTGTATGTGATTGCGAGAGCTGCCGGGGTCAGAGAAGGAAATCGCCGGTTTGAACCAAAGAAAAAAAGTAGCATCTGACTTCTTATACTGAGCCTTCAGTTGATTCGAACACAGGTTTTCAAGACCACCTCATTATCCATTTCACTACATACTTCTGTTTTCCCAGGTATATGTCATCGATACAAACTCAGCGCGCGCACTATTGTCTTACCGGAAGTTTTTTAATCATTGACATCATTGGTTAGCCGTAATATTTTTGGTTTTGAATTATTGGCCAACTCAGAGCTAATAATTGTTAAGAATATGTATTAAGATTTTTGGCCAAGGAAATCATTATGAAACAATGCAGCAGATTGCAATTTTCAGGGAATCGCAAATGGACTTGGCCATCCCTAACGGGAGTAACAAATCTCTGGTACCGGACCCCGTTCGTTTTGCTTATACTATGGATATTGGTTCTCGATAGTAGATACGGGCAGGCTCAGAACATCGACGTAAATATGCCCTCCACGGAGAGTGCAGATACGAGGAATCTTCCAATTCCAATTCAGGTCAATGGGGTGTTCCCTAATCTGACAGTTATGGCCAAAGGGACAGGTAGTGATTCAGAAGCTGGTATCGGGGCACTGATTCCCTGGGCGGACAAGCTGTGGGCGATTGGGTATGTCTCGCATATCAAAGGCGAAGGTATCGGGCTTTACGAGATAAGCGATGATATGACAATGCGTCGGCATCCGGCTTCGGTTACCGGCACGTTTGCCAATCGGATGGTGCACTGGCCTTCCGGACAGGCGTTCATCGGGCCGCACGCCATTGATGCTGACGGAAACGTCCGAACAATTGAAGCACTCAAGAGCTATCGCCTGACCGCTACTGTATCTCACCTGACCGACCCGAAAAACAAGGTCTATTTTCTTGGCATGGAAGGCCGCTTCTGGGAGGTGGATGTGAATAATCTTGAAGCAAAGCTCTTATTCAATCTGGTTAAGGAGTTCGAAATCAAAGATGCCAAAGCACATTTCAAAAGTGCTTACACCGCACAAGGTCGGGTTGTTGTGGCCAACAATAGTTATGACCAGAAGGAGTTTCTTGGCCAAAGAGATGCCGGTCGGTTGGCTGAATGGGACGGCAAGAAATGGACGATTATCGAGCGCAATCCCTTCGTGGAGGTCCACGGCAGCGCCTCCGACAACTCTTATGGCGGCCATACCATTTACGCTACCGGCTGGACAAAATCGTCTGTTGTCCTTCGCGTGCTTGCCCAGGGTAAATGGCTGCGCTATCTGCTACCCAAGGCCAGCCATTCCTGGGACCATGCCTGGAACACGGAATGGATGCGAATCCGTCACGCGCAGACCGAACGATTGCTGATGGATGTCCACGGGATGTTCTACGACCTTCCGCCCTTTGCTTATGGGGGTAAGATATGGGGGATTCGTCCGATTTGCAGCCATTTGCGTGTTGTTCCCGATTTCTGCTACTGGCGTGGGCTGTTCGTTATGGCCGGCGACCAGATAGACCACGACCAGGGACAGCCGCAATCGGGTTTGTGGTTCGGAAATATAGATGACCTGTGGTCGATGGGTAAGCCCTGCGGCTGGGGCGGGCCGTGGTGGGAAACACCGGTGAAAGCAGGAACTGTATCAGACCCGTTTTTGATGACCGGCTTCGACAAAAAGGTCGTGCATCTTGCCCACGACTCGAAGCGGGAAGTATGGTTCTGGATAGAGGTTGATTTTCTCGGTGACGGAACCTGGCAATCATATACACCGGTTAAGGTCCCAGCCGAGAGGGGATATAACTACCACGTGTTCCCTGATGGCTTTTCGGCACACTGGGTAAGGGTCAGAGTGAGCGACGATTGCAAGGCGACTGTGTACTTTATGTACAATTAGCATAAGGAATTTTCCATTCCTGTAAATTCTTTTTCGACTTTTGAAAAAAGAGTTGACTATGAGCCTCAAGATGTGTTATTGAAAATGTTTTCGGAAGGGTACACTGTTTTCTATGATTTAGGTAAAAAACGAGAAAGTATGCAATAGCAGAGGAGTATGCAATATGAATCACATAATCCGAAAAATAAGGGTCGTTGCGATTGGCGCGGCACTGCTGATTTTTGTTATGGCCACCGTGACTCCAAAATCAGCGGAAGCTCAGGACCTGGCGGAATTCGAAAAGCGGATGACGGAATTTAAATTGGACAACGGCTTGAAATTCTTAGTCCTGGAGCGGCACGAAGCGCCGGTAGTTTCATTCCACACTTACGCCGACGTTGGTGCGGTTGACGAGGTCAAGGGAATCACCGGCCTGGCACATCTGTTTGAGCACATGGCATTTAAGGGTTCCAAAACCATCGGTACAAAGGACTACGAAGCAGAAGTTAGGGCTATGGCTAAGGTCGAAGAGCTGTTTTTAGCGATAAAGGTCGAGCGGAGAAAGGGTGACCGGGCAGATAAAGTAAAGCTGGAGGAGCTCCAGAAGCAATTCAAAGAAGCACAAGAAGAGGCCCAAAAATACTTAATCCATGACGAATTTGACGAGGTATATGACCGAGAAGGTAGT
Organism: Sedimentisphaerales bacterium; assembly: GCA_049287505.1. Classification (GTDB taxonomy): domain Bacteria; phylum Planctomycetota; class Phycisphaerae; order Sedimentisphaerales; family Anaerobacaceae; genus NIOZ-UU13. The sequence goes on from JBAQFY010000440.1 coordinate 20,123, forward strand.
GCGGGTTTCAATGCCTACACCAGTTATGACGCCACCCAGTATATTGTTAGTCTTCCCTCCAACAAGGTCGAACTTTGGATGTCGATGGAGTCGGATAGGTTCTTTAACCCGGTGCTGCGGGAGTTCTACAAGGAAAAGGATGTTGTGATGGAAGAACGACGCCTAAGTACGGAAAGTCAACCTATTGGGCGTTTATTAGAGGAGTTTCTGGCCATTGCTTATAAAGCGCATCCATACGGCGAACCGATAGTGGGGCATATGAGTGACCTGGAAACTTTAACTCGCAGCGAAGCCGAGGGGTTCTTTAGCAAGTACTATGGACCGAGCAATTTAACAATTGCGATAGTGGGCGATGTAAATCCACAGGAAGTAAGAGAGCTGGTAGAAAGATACTTTAACCGGATTCCGAGCGGCCCAAAGCCTGACCCGGTGGAGACGGTCGAACCGCCGCAGCTTGGCCAGCGCCGAGTAGTATTAGAAGACCCGGCGCAGCCCTTTGTCCTGATTGGTTATCATAAGCCGAGTATTAACCATCCGGACAATGCCGTTTTTGATGCCATCACCGAGATAGTGGGCATCGGTCGCACATCGCGACTGTATAAAAGTTTAGTCAAGGAAAAAAGAATTGCGGTTGCTGCTTCAGGATTTCCAGGTATGCCCGGAAACAAATATCCCGGCCTGTTTTTGTTTTATGCGGTACCGGCCAGAGGCCATTCAAATCAAGAGTGTGAAGAGGCCATTTACGCTGAAATCGCCAAGCTGAAGACCGAACCGGTCTTACCTGAAGAGCTGGCCAAGGCAAAGACTCGCAGCCGTGCCGGTCTTATACGGCAGCTTGATTCGAACTCAGGGCTTGCTGCCGAGTTGACTTTCTACGAGGTCGTTACCGGCGATTGGCGCAATTTGTTTAAGCAGCTCGACGATATCGATAAAGTAGAACCCGAGGACATTCAAAGGGTTGCCAAAGAATATTTTACGACCAAAAACCAAACAGTAGGTATTATCGAGACAACCCCAATCGAAGACTGATTTTACAGGAGAGGTAAAAATGAGAGCTAATAAATCGCTTATGATAATAGTTTATGTCTTTTCAGCCCTTGCTTTGAGCTTTACAACCTCAAGTTGTGCCCAAAAGTATGCCCTGAATTACAAGGAGCTGAAGTATCCTAAACTTGGGGATATCGAAATTCCCGAGGTTGAACAACTTACATTGGCCAATGGCATGAAGCTGTTTTTGCTGGAGGACCACGAATTGCCACTGATAAGGATTTCAGCCCGGATTAGGGTGGGCTCTATCTATGAGCCGGCCGAGGAGATTGGATTGGCCTCTATCACAGGCAGTGTAATGCGTACCGGCGGTACTACAAGCAAAACCGGTGATGAGATTGATGAGCTGTTAGAGCAGATTGCCGCATCGGTGGAGACCGGTATTGGACTCAACTCAGGTTACGCTTCAATGTCTGTGCTAAAAGGAGATATCGACACGGGACTTGCGATTCTGGCGGATGTGCTGATGAACCCGGCATTCCGCGAAGACAAAATCCTGCTTGCCAAAATACAACACCGCACCGCGATTGCCCGGCGCAATGACAATGTCATAGCAATAGCCGCACGGGAGTTTGACAAGCTCATATATGGCCCCGAAAGTATTTACGCCAGGCATACGGAGTATTCGACTATCGAGAATATCAGCCGCGATGACCTGGTGACCTTCCACAAAAAGTTCTTCTGTCCCAATAACATGATGCTCGCAGTGTGGGGCGATTTCGACACCGATGAGATTATTAAAAAAATTGAAGGAGCATTCAAAGGCTGGGAAAAAGCAGATATACAGCTACCGACCGTGCCGGAAGTTCAGTATGAATTTCGGCCAACGGTGAATGTGATTCGCAAGGACGACGTCAATCAGTCGAACATCTACTTAGGACATATCGGAGGCCTGCAAAACGACCCCGACTATTTTGCTTTAATTTTGATGAACCGGGTTCTCGGCAGCGGATTTACCAGCCGTCTGTTCAGAAATGTCCGGTCTCGCGAGGGACTGGCCTACTCGGTTTTCGGCAATTATTCGGCCAACTTTGACTATCCCGG
>JBAQFY010000441.1:0-2157 GCA_049287505.1 Sedimentisphaerales bacterium
GCATCTGTAAGTATTTGGTTGACAGGCATCTTCAACCTCCTGTTTTAGGAAATCAATGTGCCAATCCGGCCGCCACAAAGGGCCTTCGCAATGTTACCTTTTTCGAAGATATTCAGGACGACAATCGGGATATTATTATCGCGGCAAAGAGCTATTGCCGAATGGTCCATTATTCGCAGATTCCTCTTTAACACATCGTTATATGATAATTTTTTTAATAGCTTCGCTTTCGGATTTTTCCGCGGGTCATCGCTATAGACGCCATCGACGTTGGTTGCCTTTATGAGCAGGTCCATACCAAGCTGCGATGCCCGCAAAGCCGCGCAGGTATCGGTGGTAAAGAAAGGATTCCCCGTCCCGCCGGCCAATATCACGACCCTTCCTTTGCTGAGATGATGGAGCGCTCTTCTCGTATTAAACGGCTCGCACATCGCAGGAACCTCAATGGCACTGAGAACTCTTGCGTGCTGGTTGAGCTTTTCGAGGAACTCCTGAAGAGCGCAGGCGTTGATAATGGTAGCTAACATTCCCATATAGTCAGCGGTGTTTCGAGGGATTTCGCTTACCTTTGAAAAGAATTCGCCCCGCAGGAAATTGCCCGCCCCGACCACGACCGCAACCTTCGGGCCGAGTTTGCAAATCTGCGAAATCCTTTCAGCGATTGATTTGAGAGCGGAGCCATCAAGGCCGAACCCGCCGGGCTTACAGAAGCTTTCGCCGGAAAGTTTCAACAATACTCGTTTGTATCTACTCTGTGCCATTGGCGTTTGATTTAACCGATTTCGAAACGGGCGAAACGCTTTATCTTTGCTTTTCCGCCGGCAACTTTCGCGGCCTCATCGAGAACCTGCATAACGGATTTTGTGTTATCTTTAACGAACGGCTGCTCAACAAGGCAGTTTTCAGCGAAAAACTTTTTCATTTTGCCTTCAACAATTTTATCTATGATGTTGGCGGGCTTATCCTTGACCTGCTCGGCATAGATTGCCTTTTCTCTGGCGATTATTTCGGGGCTGATGCCGGTTTTATCCAGAGCCAACGGCTTGGCCGCCGTAATGTGCATCGCTATATCGGCGGCGATACGCTTCAGCGAATCCGCCGCGGCCACCTTGTTGTCGCTAGTTTCAATCTGGACCATAGTGCCGACTTTTTCGTTGAAATGAACGTAAGTGCTGATAATTCCGGAGGAATCGAGTTTATATCTTGCGTAGTCTCCAACCTGTATCTTTTCGCCCGTCTTGCTGACGGTGTCGGTAAGGATGGCATTAAAGCTTTTCCCGCCGACGGTAGTTTGAAGGATATTGTCTATGCCCTGGTCGGCAGGACAAGTGATGGCGTAGTCGGCAAGGGTCTTTGCGGCGGCAATAAAATCGTCACTTCTGGCGACAAAATCTGTCTCGCAGCAAAGGGTTGCCATCGCCGCGACTTTGCCGTCGGTGCTGGTTTTAGCCACGACCAGACCCTGCGTGGTCTCGCGGTCGGCTCTTTTTGCCAGGACTGCAAGGCCTTTTTTCCTTAGGATGTCCATCGCCTGTTCGATGTTACCGCCGGCTTCCTGGAGGGCTTTTTTGCAGTCCATCATTCCCTGTCCGCTCATCTTGCGGAGCTTCACGACCATTGCAGTCGAAATTTCTGTCATTTCAAAAACTCCTGTTTTCGTATATCGTATTGCGTCATTGAGATTCTTCACCCGCCCGCAAGGCGGGTTCGGAACGACAGACATGTATCTGGCATTACAATAACCGGCGATAAAGCCGCCAGCTAAATATCACTATTTTTCCATTTTTATTATGCAGGAGGATGCTCAGAATCGCCTTCCTGCGAGGCCGGGCCCACGACATCTGCCTGTGTCTGCTCGGCGGTACCTACAGTCTGGGGCTGGTCGTCTGCACGAGCCAGTGCCGGTCTTTTTGGGTGCACCCGCCTCGGCCGCTGTGCCGGTTGTTGCACCGCGGGAGCCATCGTTTTGCCAACTGCGACGGCATCCGCCAGTTCGTTAAGTATCAACTCAATAGCCCTGATGGAATCATCATTGGCAGCAATGGCCACATCCACAGTATCAGGGTCCGAATCCGTATCGAGGATTCCAACCGTCGCTATCCCCAGCTTTTTGGCCTCACGCAAGGCAATATATTCTTTCTTTGTGTCAACCACCAC
>JBAQFY010000442.1:0-1864 GCA_049287505.1 Sedimentisphaerales bacterium
CGCCATCAAGGGACGCTTGAAAGGCTGATAATCTTAAATTGAAGGAGGTAAAATGAAAAAGAATGTTTTGATGGTTTTGGGGATCGTCATGTTGACGGCCTGTGCGACGGCGCCAGTGCCTCGCCAAATTCAAAATTCTTTTCCATTAGAGAAATCATTTGACCCCGTTTGGCAAGCAGTCATTGAAAGTTTTGCTGAATTAAATTTGCCCATCATGAACATGGAAAAAGCATCTGGCCTCATCACAACAGATTGGATTAGCTTCAGGGGCCAGAAGGATGAAACGGGATATTGCACTTGCGGGAAGGCAGGATATCCATTCGCCGAGACGGATCGGATGGGAAGGTTCAACGTCTATGTAAAAAAGATGGGCCTCGGCTGCGAAGTAAAGATCAACGCGGTTTTTGAGCAACACAATATGGATATGATTACGAACTCCAGAACGACCAGGACGCGGACCTGCGTCTCTACAGGAAAACTCGAAGCCGATATTTATAAACTTATAATAGAAAAACTTAAATAATGCCCCGCCGCTGTCCGTCGTCCAGGGCCAGGACAGGACACAGCCGGAGAGATAGGAGTGGAATCAGCGACCGGTAAAATAGAGAATCTGAATTATTATTTGCTCATGCCTATAGATGCCCTAATTGGATGTCCGGACAAAACAAAGACATCCCATGAATAACGACAACATTTATTGGCTATTCAGCGCTGCTGCTCAAAGCATCGCCGCGTTCGTTGCCTTCCTGCTTACGGGCTACGCTTTAGTTCACAGTCTGATGGAGGCGGCTCGGGAAAAGGACGATGAGCTAGAAGAGATTCATGTCGCCCTGCGGAAGAAGTATTACAAGCGGCTAACCCGGTTGGCTTGGGTAACGGGTCTGGCTATTGTGTTGAGCCTGGTGACGGTATTCGTCAATCGATGGGAATTTTCTTATAAACCGCTCCTAATGGTATTAACCAGCGTCATCGATTTTGTCGCCGTAGTGGGCGGATTGGCGTTCGTTGTTTCGATTGTGAACCCTTCAAAGTATGAGCGAACCGCCGCGAGGGTGCTAAAGGAAAGGAGAATTGAGCTAAATTTAAGTGATCGGCTTACATCTTCAGCGGCCTTCTTTGAGGAGTTCAGGCATCTCGAGCGCATCATTCGTGATTACCTGCGTCGAAACGAACTCTACGTCCCCAGTAGAGGTGCTCCTCGCATGTCGTTCTCGTTTCGCCAGATGATTGACGCGCTTATCCAAAACGAGAGGATTGATGCCGGATTCCATGATGAACTCATAAAGATAAATAAGTATCGAAACTTGGTGTTTCACGGGCATTTGGAACAGGCTGACCAGGCAATGGTAGAAAGGGTTCGTGCGGCAGCTTTGCAAATGAAGCAACTCGAATAGATTATGTCTAATCACGGACTGCTGATTCTAAAGGGTTCGCTGAAAAATGCGGGAGTTCTGCCCCTCCTGTCAATCTAAGCTACCGAAGACTGGGGCCAGACCGAAGGGGTCTTGGTCTCCCAAATTTAAAAAGACGGCAGAGCTGGAAAAGCGCCTCATTGAGATAGACGAATAAGGGGGACGGGAAATCTCCCAAAGGCGTATATGATAACTTAATAGTCATAGCTGAAGGCATTATATGGGACCAATTGTCATACTGGATAAATCAACATTCCAGTCCCTTTCTAAACAGGAGCACTTCTATCTCGATATCTACTTTTTAGAGAACCTCACTCCCATTCTTGGGATGGAAATTCTCGCCGACCTGCGGAAGGAAACTCCAGGATCAAAGACTGCTGAAGAAAAGGTAACCGAGTTAGCGGAGAAATTTAGCGGAAGCGGACCAGCTACCAACGTTGACTATCGGACCC
>JBAQFY010000443.1:0-18066 GCA_049287505.1 Sedimentisphaerales bacterium
ACGATGTCACCCCTGCGAAAGCAGGGGTCCAGAGCGAAAAAGCCGGATTTCCGCTTTCAGGTCTGTTGAAAAAGTCCAAGAGCAACGTTTTGAGATTTCCACGCGATTTTTCAAATCGCTCGCCCCGCCCCTCCGATGGGCTGGGCTCGCAATGACCTGAAAACGCCTTCTATGTAATTGCGAGGAGCTTGCCCCTTAGGGGCGAGCGACGAAGCAATCTCGATTTTTCAACAAGACCTTTCGCGGGAATGACAAATACTGTTTTCAGCAACAGGAACTATTTATCTTAAGAACCCCAAAATAGCTCAATTAAACCCGGAACGTTATTTTTAGGACAGCAACTCACATTTTTAGCTAAACACATACTTTTTTAATAAAATTATTTCAAATATTGACGAACAAACAGAATAGGACTATAATAGTCCTATATGAGATGGGAATAATTATTAAAGCCGATTATTGAGGTTGATTGAGAATGGATGTTTTGAGACGAAATACAGATTATGCCCTGCGAGCGATGGTGAATTTGGCAGGGCACTATGGCCAGGAAGACATATCTACGAGGGATATAGCTCGGGCTGAGGATATTTCTTATGAGCTTGCCTGTAAGCTGATGCAGAAACTTCATAATGCCGGGCTGGTGAAAAGCAGTATGGGGCCAAACGGCGGGTTCAGCCTAAGCAAAAAGCCGGCCAGGATAAATTTGCTGGAAATAATAGGGGCGATTCAAGGACCCTTGAGCTTAAACAGATGTTTGTTGGGTGCCAATGTCTGCCCGCACCAGAAAGACTGCACGATAACGGTGGAACTTGCCAAACTTCAAAAGTATATAACCAATTATCTCCGCGGTATTACGCTGGATGAGCTGTTACAAAGCCGATGTGCGAAGAAAAAAGGTAAGGCAAAGAAATATAAAAGGAGAAAAAGATGACCCGCGAAAAGGAAAAGCCCGGCGTCCTGGGAGCGTGTGTGAGTAAAGGGCAAAGACTGGCGGATTTGGTCGAATACTCGAAGGATTCGATTGTTAGTAAGACAATACTGGATAAGTCAGCAGGAACAATCACGCTATTTGCCTTTGATAAGGGCCAGAAGCTAAGCGAACACACGACTCCTTATGATGCCGTTGTACAGGTTCTTGATGGGCGCAGTCAGTTTACTATAGATGGCGAGGAGAAGCAGGTTACAGCCGGAGAGATTATCATAATGCCGGGCAATGTGCCGCATGAAGTTACGGCCCGGGAGAAATTCAAGATGTTACTAACAATGATTCGTGCATAAGAAGGTTTAATTTATTTGAAATAAGCAAGGGCAGAGATATGTTCAGATGTCCAGGACAAGACCAGAGATTTTGGAAGCCGGAAGATATTTTTGAAGTGCGATGTTCCGGCTGTGGTGAAAATGTCGAGTTTTTTAAGGATGAGCCGAAGCTGAAATGTCGCGAGTGCGGACAAATGGTCGTTAATCCGAAGATAGACCTCGGATGTGCCGAATGGTGTCAATACGCCGAGCAGTGTCTGGGAGTTAACGTCGTAAAGAACTTGAAGGTTATGCGGGATAAGCTCATAGGGGAAATGAAAAATGTTTTTGGTGATGACCAGAAACGAATTGAGCATGCGCTTGCCGTCTTGGATTATGCCGAGCAGATACAGAACGTCGAAGGCGGCGACCCGCTGATTGTCAGGGCGGAAGCGATTTTGCACGATATTGGAATTCACGAGGCTGAATGCAAGTATGGCTCGTCAGCCGGCAAGTATCAGGAGATTGAAGGCCCACCAATTGCTGAGGACATTCTGAAAAGATTCGACATTTCAACTGAGGCTATCAAGCATATATGCAGGATTATCGCAAATCATCACAGCGCCAAAGACGTTGACACGATTGAGTTCAGGATTGTTTGGGACACAGACCTGCTCGTAAACCTCTCAGAGGATTCCAGCCAGGTGGGCAACGAAAAAATGCAGGAGGTTATTGATAAAACGTTCAAGACCGACGAGGGTCGTCGGATAGCAATAGAGTTGTTTGTAAAAGATTAAAGCACAAAAGGATAATTGGAAAAAATGAAAGGAAAATTATGTTTTGCTATCAATGTGAACAGACCGCAGGCGGCACCGGATGTACGAAAGTCGGAGTTTGCGGCAAAGACCAGGACATTCAGAGTTTGCAGGATACGCTCATATTCGGCCTAAAAGGGATAGCTGCTTACGCGTATCACGCGCGGGAGCTTGGTCAAAAAGATGAAGAAGTGGATGCGTTTATGCACGAAGCAATGTTTGCAACATTAACAAACGTCGATTTCGATTTGAATCGCTACCTTGAGTTAGTGCTGAAAGCCGGCGAAATTAATCTTCGTGTGATGGAAATGCTCAACAACGCAAATACATCCACCTTTGGCAATCCGACGCCCGCAACAGTGCCAACCGGCACAAAGGCAGGGCCGGGTATCGTTGTTACAGGCCATGACCTGCTTGACCTCTATGAACTGCTAAAGCAGACCGAGGGTAAAGGTATCAATATCTATACTCACGGCGAAATGTTACCCGCTCACGGTTATCCGGAACTCAGGAATTTCAGGCATCTTGTCGGCAACTACGGAACGGCCTGGCAAAATCAGAAAAAAGAATTCGACGAATTTAGTGGTGCGATTTTAGTTACGACAAACTGTGTTATGCTCCCGAAGGATTCTTACAAAAACCGGATGTTTACCTGCGGGATAGCCGGCGTTTCAGGCGTCAGGCACATCAAAAACAGAGATTTTAGCGAGGTGATTGAAAAGGCCTTATCGCAGCCGCCGCTTCCGGAGAACCCCAGGGGAACGCTGAGCACCGGATTCCATTATACGGCTGTACTCGGCCTGGCGGAAAAAATCGTTGCAGCAGTAAAGGCAGGTAGAATTCGACACTTCTTCTTCATTGGCGGCTGTGACGGCGCCAAGCCGGGGCGCAATTACTTTACCGAGCTTGCAGAGAAGGTTCCCGCTGATTGTGTGATATTGACAGCGGCGTGTGGAAAGTACCGATTGAATGCACGTGATTATGGTGACATTGATGGAATTCCTCGCTTAATTGATACCGGACAATGTAATGACTGCTATTCAGCCATCAAGATTGCAACTGCGCTCGCCGAGGCCTTTGATTGCGGGGTGAACGATTTGCCTCTTTCACTCGTAGTCTCATGGTATGAGCAGAAGGCGGTAGCCATTCTGCTGACGCTGCTGCATTTGGGGATAAAGAACATAAGGCTTGGTCCGAGTCTGCCGGCCTTTCTTAGCGAAAATGTATTGAATGTTCTCGTGGAGAAATTCAACATCAAGCCGATTGGCAATGTCGATGAAGATTTGGCCGAAATGTTGAGTTAGCAAGGAATTCCAAGATGGTCATGCGAAACATTGTAAAGATTGATGAAGAAAAATGCGATGGGTGCGGCCAGTGTGTTGATGCCTGTGCTGAAGGCGCTATAAAGATAGTTGACGGCAAGGCAAAGCTGGTCAGCGAGACTTATTGTGACGGCCTGGGGGCGTGCATCGGACAATGCCCCCAGAATGCTATAACTATTGAAAAACGAGAGGCTGCGGAATTCGATGAAGAAGCAACCAAAGCACATCCGGCTCAAGAACAAAAGAGCCGGATGCAGGCTGACTTTGTGTGCCCGGGTACGATGACTCAAAAGTTGAGAGAAAAAGGCCGGACCGCAGATTCCACAGTCCAGGTTCCATCACAGCTTAGCCAGTGGCCGGTACAGTTAAAGTTGGTCTCCCCATCTGCCCCATATTTTGACAACGCTGATTTGCTGTTAGTTGCGGATCGTGTGCCGTTTGCAATGGGTGATTTTCACAGCAGGTTTTTGAAAGACAACAGTATTGCTGTAGGCTGTCCGAAACTGGATGATGCCGAGTTTTATATAGAGAAGCTGGCGGCAATATTAAAAGCTAACAAGCTGAACAGTTTAACGGTCATCCATATGGAGGTGCCGTGCTGTTCAGGCCTTACTCAGATTGCACGAAAAGCTATTGTCAAAAACAAAATTGAAATGAGCTTCGAAGATGTTACAATTGATTTACAGGGCAATGTCAGTCGAGCTGAAACGATTGAAATTTGATGCCCTGCTAAGAAAAAGCTGTGTTTAATTTAGTAAGGAATGGACGATAATGGCTAAATCCTCCCATGAAAACAAGGTTGCCGGGAAAGGCGCATCTATGTCCACCAGAGCAATACACTCGGGTGAACCAAGAAGAAAATACGCCGATTCTTTAATGACTCCTATTATTCAGACTTCAACGTTTACGTTTAAAAACAGCAAGCACATTGAAGATTACACCAAGAAGGGAAAAGAGCACTTTGAGTATGGCAGATACGGTAATCCTACTGCAAAAATTGCCGAAAAGCGTCTTGCCAACCTCGAAGGTGCTGAAGACTGTGTTGTTTTTTCCTCCGGCATGAGCGCAATAACTACGACGATTCTCACTTTGGTTCAGTCTGGTGACCATATTGTTATCACTGACGACAGCTACAAAAAGACACTTGAGTTTTGCCGTTCTTACCTCAAGCAATTCGGTGTTGAGTGCACCATTGTCCCATTCGGAGATTATGAGCTTCTCGAGAAATCCGTCAAAAAGAACACCCGTTTTATTTTTTCCGAATCACCTACAAATCCCTATCTGAATATATTTGACCTTGTCAAAATCAAAAAGATTGCCGATAAGCATAATGTCCTGACTTTGATAGATAGTACGTTGGCAACCCCTTTAAACCAAAGGCCCATCGAATTCGGGATGGACCTTGTTCTGCAGAGCGCGACAAAGTACCTTGGGGGCCACAATGACATCTTAGCCGGCGCTGTGCTTGGAAAAAAAGAGCTTATCGAAAAAATACGGAACCTGCATAAGTCAATGGGCGGCCTTATTGACCCTCATTGCTGCTATCTCCTGCTGCGAGGGATCAAAACATTTCCATTACGGGTAAAGAAGCAAAATGAAACCGCATTAACGATTGCAGAATTTCTTGAAAATCATCCGCGCATCAAAAAAGTTTATTATCCTTTCCTTAAAAACCATCCCCATTATAAAGTAGCAAAAGAACAGATGACCGGCGGCGGCGGAGTAGTTACATTTGATATAAAGGGCAACCTCAATACCGCAAAACGGTTTCTGGATGCTTTGAAGCTATGCTACATCGGGCCAAGCCTGGGCGGTGTTGAAACACTGATAACACATCCTGCGTTGGTAAGTTATTACGACTACACAAGAAAAGAACGCTACGAGCTGGGAATCACCGATACCCTTTTCAGGCTCGCCGTTGGAATTGAGGATGTTGAAGACATAATTGAAGACCTTGAGCGTGGACTGAAACAGCAGAAAAAATAGGCCGCCAATTTGAACATAGGGGGTAAATAATGGCTGATTTTGCCAAGTCGATAATCGTAGATTTTTGGGCCACCGCAGCCGAGATGTCACCATATCTGCTGTTTGGTTTTTTTGTGGCGGGCATTCTTTCTGTGTTTGTATCACAACCCCTTGTTGAAAGGCATCTGGGCGGCAGGGGAGTATGGCCACTCCTTAAAGCGTCAATTTTGGGTGTTCCCCTGCCTTTGTGCTCGTGTGGCGTTATTCCCGTATCAATATCACTGCACAAGCATGGAGCAAGCAGAGGAGCCACAATATCATTTCTGCTCTCCACGCCCCAAACCGGCGTTGATAGTATTTTTGTAACGTTAAGCCTTCTCGGCCCCGTCTTTGCTATTTTCAGACCATTAGCGGCACTGGTTACCGGCGTTGTCGGCGGCGCTCTGGTCGATGTCTTTAGCAGGGACAAAAAAGATATGATTCAACCGCCCTCTAAATGTACGGATGAATGTTGTGCTAACGATAACAAGATTAGAAAAGTCATCGGAGGATTAAAATACGGCTTTGTTACGCTGCCGCGCGATATTGGCAAAGTAATGCTGGTCGGTCTGGTTGTTGCCGCCTTTATTTCCGCTATGGTACCGGATGGCTACTTTGCAGAAAAATTAGGCACCGGGATTTTCGCAATGGTCGTAATGATGTTTTTGGGCATACCGGTTTATGTCTGCGCTACGGCCTCGGTACCGGTTGCAGCGGCGCTGATATTGAAAGGCCTAACACCAGGTGCAGCATTGGTTTTTCTGATGACCGGCCCGGCCACAAACGCCGCTTCATTTATAACCATCTGGAAAGCTTTAGGAAGGGCAACAGCAATTACATATCTGGCTACGGTGGCAGGCTGCGCTCTGTTGGCTGGTATTCTGCTCGATTACATTGCCGCCGGCATCGACATTGAAATTGTAACTCGTCATGGTTGGATGCTCCCTGACGCTGTCAAATACATATCGGCTGTAGTTTTGTTGGCAATATTGAGTTTTGCTATTCTAAGCAAACGTAGGGCTGTACCTGACGATAAATAGAGGAAATTATAGTAATCGGGGCGACAGGACTTGAACCTGCGACCTCTTGACCCCCAGTCAAGCGCGCTAGCCAAACTGCGCCACGCCCCGAATTGGCAGCAATATTATAATATAAAACGTATCGTAAAACAAATAATTTTTCGCAATTTTTCCCACCTGCGAAAGCAGGGGCGAAAATTCATATTCAGCCCGGCAATTTATTGTGGGGTCATTCCACCTGTTTTTTCTTGACTTATAGCTTGAAAACGATACAATGATATTAACTGTGAGAAGTCCCAAAACACTAATGGAGGAGCCGGAATGAAACGGCAATCAATTCTTATATTGGCAATAATGCTTTTCGCAACTGTCATTGGAAGCACGGTTGCTTTGGGAAAAACCATCTACGTCGATGACGGCGCCAACGGCCTGAACACTACAACCGTAGAGGCCCTCGATACAGACACTAATGTTCCGGATTCAGGGTCCATAGATTTCGCGTATGCTCAACCTGCGAATCAAGTCGCAGGGGAGCTGACCCAGGATACGACATTATCCGGTACCTGTATCCTTGAAGATACCGTTATTGTACCGAGCGGTAGAGTTTTGAATATTGAGCCGGGGACAGCGGTTTTGATGAAGGACGCGGTGACGCTCATCGTCTATGGACAGCTCCTCGCTGTTGGGAACGAAAACGAGCCAATTCGCTTCACGAACTATCGTAATGGCACGTGGAAGTAGATTATGTTTGTTGAGGCAGCAGATAGCCGTCTTAAGCACTGTATTATCGAGTATGCCGATAGCGAAGGTCAGCACCAGGACTATTACAGCCGGGGCCGAGGACATATCACGAAGCAGTCGTTGTTCTGGCAAGTCATGTCGATATAGACCCCGAATCAACGCGATTCTGTTATATCAACCCCATTAGATATGAAAGATACGACATTATCTAACGGGGTCAACCACGCCCTCATATCTTGCTTCGCAATCCGCAGTCCACCCCCCTTCTTGCTTTCGCAAGAAAGCAGGGGGGCGGCAGATGCCTTACGGCAGGAGCAATGGGGGCCAAATAAATCATACAGCTTACGGTGCCGGTGGATATAGACGAATATCGTCAAAGTACATCGTACCTGAACCGCCAGCTACCGGATTCTTCTTATTGCCTAATCCAAGGGCGAGCGTATTGACATTGGCAAGGTTCACGCCCTGGTCTGCAAAAGCCTGCAGGTCGATATTCCATACCGTCCAGGTATCTATCTGCGCTGCATTTGGATTATCGTGAGAGACCACCGCGCTGCCATTGAGAGCAACATATAACATTTCAGCGGCATTATCCGCAATGCCCCTGAACCAAATCGATAATGTGTTAACACCATTCTCAGTCCAGTCACGTGGATAAGTCAATGTCAGTTCCGCTTCAGAATACTTGGATTTGCCCTGCATGTTATTGTCGTAGAATAAAGGCATCGATTGGCTGCCCCCGTGAACGATAGTTTCCTCACAATAAGAACCGGTGGTTTCGTCGCCGACCATCGAGCCGGTCCCGTTACCGGCATAGGGCGGTTTAGTAGGATGCGCTGCATAGCCAAGGCCATCTTTCCATGCCCACCATATCTCGTTGTTGCCAATGTCGTAGTCCTCAAAATCGTCCACGATAAGGAAGTTAGCTGTCGTAAAGCTCCAGATATTACCCTTCTGTACCGTACCGTCGGCCTTGACTTCATCAACACGCCAGTAGTAAGTAGCATTCCACTCAAGTTGTCCGGCGTCATAGCTCTCAGAACCAAGGTTTCTGATGCCTTTGTATTCTGGTGAACCAGTATCGGCATTTTTCAAAGCCTCTTCATCAGTGCCGAAATACACCTGATGAGAAGCTGCTTCCTCTACAGGCGACCAGCTAAGAATCTGTGTCTGCTTCACATCCACAGAACGATTAAACGGACTCGGACTCCCGGCCTTCAACGGAGGCTGCAGCGCACCACTGGGAATTATCTGCTGTTCCCGCGTGCTGCTCTCCCAGAATAACTGAGCAATCGCCGTGTCCTCGCCTTCGAAATACTCCATTCGAATTGAATGGGTATCGCCACCTATCAGTTCGATCGGTTCGCTCAGGCGATTGCTTGTCGTGCCATTGTTCCAAAAATCGATAATGGGCTTACCATCCAACCACAGCCTGAAACCGTTGTTGGCGGTAATTTGGAACGTATACGTGTCCGTCAGGTCCACCTCAAGCTCGCCGCTCCAGCGGGCCGAAAAGTTGTCCACATTGATACTCGCATCGGGAGAATTCCTTCCGGGCTCGTCAGCATTGCCCCAGTTAAAGTTGATTTCGGGGTCCAGGCGTGTTAGTACCGGCTCACCACTGAGGGTTGTGTTGTTGAAGTACTCTGCCTTGAGGCCGCCGCCGGCCTTGGTAACCGTGAAGCTCCAGACATCGCCTTTTTCTGTAGCGGCGCCGCTAAACTCATCGACCCGCCAATAATATGTCTTCTCTAATTCAAGTGTGCCGGGTCTATAGGTTGTTTCCGCCTGGGGCAGACCTACAACAGCATTGTTCACATCGTCAAAGTTGTTGCCGAAATATATAGTGTGCAATTTCGAACCGAATCCTGGGGCCCATCTAAGGATTACATTCGGGTCCACAAATTTGGCCCCATCAGGCGGATTAGGGTCGTACGCAATCCTGGGGGGAACCGTAAAGCTCCAGACAGGACCTTTCCAGGGACTGTTCGGGTCGGTGTCGTTGACCTCATCGATTCGCCAATAATAAGTAGTGCCTGGAACAAGACCGTCCGGATAAGGAAATCCGGGAAAGCCGACAATAAAGGAGGTCAAGCCCTGGTTGCTCTGGAATGTATCGCCGAGGCCGTCATTCACATCGTCAAAATTTTCGCCCAAATACATATCGTGCGAGACCGCAAAATCTCCCGGAAACCAGGTAAGATTTACCCATGTATCCTCAAGTATGGCGCCATCAGCCGGAGTCGGGTTCACCGCACGGCCACGCTCCTGGACCTCAGGCTCAGCACCAAAGTAAACCCAATCAATCCATACTTTTGTGTTCAGATCATCACCGACCATGCCCCACCAGGCACCCTTTAGCATCAAATACATATTCACAGACCAATCCGGATGGTCCTCGGTCGATTCGTCTTCATGTGTGTATTCTATAAAGAACTTCTGTGGTTCGGTGGTTAGCGCTACCCGCTCCAATACAATGTCGATCCACTGTTCGCCTTCCGGTTTGTGGAGTTGGATTAAGACCACCATTTCCCTTTCCTGGTCAGACTTAGCTATAAAGCCGAGAGGATATGTTTCGCCCTCCACAAGCTGAAATCCCCCCTGGGAAATCCCTATGGAAGTTGCTGCAGAAGCATTGGTAATATCTATCAATACCGCACTATTCCCTGACAGGCCTGCACCGGGTACTACTTTAAAAGTGAAACCTGCCGCCCCGTACGAGCCCCATGAAAGTAGACCATTGTCAAACTCGCCGTTTATTATCTGATTTTCTTGACCGCTGGCGATTGACCCGCACAATCCAAGCGCCAAAATAAAAGAAACCAAATGAATCAATTTCCTACACATAATAGTCCTCCTTAAAAAAATTAAAATGATTATGAGTTATGTTTTGGCCACACACTAAACCCTTGTTGTTTTCAATATATGAATTGTTAGTTGAAATGTTAAATGTCTTAACTACAAAGCACGAAGTCCTCATTCCAAACCTGTGCCTCGCATAATACACAATAACTCCTCCTCTTTCCGAAAAACTACAAGAATTGCACCCGCAGGAAGAACAAAATCCTCAGTTGCCTGACCCTTCGGCTACGCTCAAGGCAAGCTTTTTTCACTCAGGGCAGACTCTACACAGGCACAAACTTCATTATTTTCATTTATACCATATCAGCCACCTTCCCGTCAAGTACAATCTCTTAGTTATTCTTCTTATGCCTTTTTGATGAAACCATGCAGAAACGCAGAATGGGCAGGGGTACATCGCTCACTCGATGTTATTTCTTTAGCCTATTGTGTACGTGTTCAAAGAAAAGCTTTCAGGTCTATTTTTTAGATTCTCACAGAATGCCCATCAGCTTTCAATTTTAAGCGCCCCAGAGACCATTTAAAGGACGAACCCGTCTTGAAGAGTATCATAAAAAGGGTATATTTTCAGAGTTTACGCTTAAAATTCGATGAGAATTGTATGTTGGTATTCGCGCCATCAATTACATCTTATGGCTTTGTTTTTACCAAGCCCCTAAAATTATTTTCTTGATATACCTTTTAGATTGGTTTATTTTTTCGATTATGTCCAGCCGCTTCAAAACTATTACCAATATTGTTGCTTTGTTTGTTATTATAGGCTTTGCTGTGACCGTTTATCTAATGTGCCTCTTCTCTGACGCTAAATCCACAAAAAAGGATGTCGTATATTTGCCGAAGTACGCACCAGAATTTTTGAAAGAGTTGGCAAGAGAGGAGTATATACTGATTGAGATAGAACCAAACGACCCCCGCATTTCTTCCGAATGGATAAAAGAACATATAAACCAACAAAAGTATTAGTTTTATTGCTCTCATTTTATCTTTTTCTCCGAAAGGAGTCCTTAGGACTAACGGGGTTAATCCTTAATAGAGCTTTTAGTGGTAATCGCCATTATCGCTGTATTGATGGCAATATTGATGCCGGCACTGAATCGCGCAAGGGAACAAGGCAAGCGGGCGATGTGTCTTAACAATCTCAAGCAGTTGTCGCTCGCCTGGATTCTGTACGCAGATGATAACGACGACAAGATTGTAAGCGGGGCCGGCGGTGTAGATAGGAGCTATAACGGAAAACCCGAGCCGCCTTGGGTGGGAATATGCTGGGCCTCTGATTATCAGTCCGGCGGACAGATGCCGGAGGAGCAGCAGAAAGAACAGTTAAGAGACGGAGCTCTCTGGCCTTTTGTCAAGGACATAAAAGTTTACCGCTGCCAAACCGGCCATAGGGGAGAGATGCTTACGTCGCCGCAATGGATTCTATGAACGGCTATGGCGACGGAACTAAAGAACGCGGACTGTGGATTAAAAACAGGATGGAGATTCGCAGGCCCGACAATATGGTTGTTTTTATCGATGAGGGCTGGGTAACTCCGGACAGTTTTGCTGTCTTTTATAAAAATGAGCAATGGTGGGACGATGCTCCTGTCCGTCACGGCGACGAAACCAACGTCGGTTTTGCAGATGGACATAGCGATTACAAAAAATGGAAAGGCATCGACACAATCAAACGCGGCAGAAGTCTCGAGCGAGTCCACGCCGGTGCAGGCTGGGTCCCTGAAACATACGATGGCTTTCAGGATTTGTATTGGTTACAGAAGGCTACATGGGGAAAATTAGGCTATACACCAAGTCATTGACAGCATCTCCTTTCTGTGCTTATCAATTCTTATCCAGCCAGACCTACAAGTGAGCTGTTTTGGACGGGCGACAGTACATCTGCGGTTGAACATTATACGCTCCAATTAGTCGCCAGACTTGCTTGAACATTTAATTATTCTCAAAATTTTTTTAAAAAACCCTTGACAAAGTTAGGCAAAACTAACTATATTAGGTAAAACACACAAAACAAGGGAAAATAGCTATGGTAGCAGCTAAAAATGAAAATCTAAGCGCCTCTTTGGAAGATTATCTCGAAGCCATTCTCAATCTTGCCAGTGAATCTAACTTCGCCCGCAGCAAGGACATATCCAAACTGCTCGGTGTCTCCCGGTCATCAGTTACCGGTGCCTTGCGGGTCCTGAAGAAAAAGGGACTGGCCAACTATAAGCCTTATGATTATGTAACACTCACCGAAACCGGAAGGGCGGCCGCAGCCGAGATTGCCAGAAAACATAAAATCCTGAAGTCCTTTTTCATCAATGTATTAGGTCTCGAAACAGACCTCGCCCAGAAAGCCGCCTGCAAAGCTGAACATGCACTCGGTCCCGGGATTATTACGAAGCTTCTGTGTTTTATCGAGTTTGTAACTCAAAGCAATAAAAATGGTCACGATTTAGCGGATGAATTCCAACAATTCTGCAAAAAAAGCATCAAGAGGAAATTTAAGAAAGTGAGATAACAGCAATGCAGGACAAGCAAACCAGACCATTATCAAAAGTCAGGGCAGGTGAAACTGTGAAGTTGGCCGGCATAGAGGCCGGACGGGGTTTGAACAGCCGCCTTGCCTCAATGGGGCTTGTGCCAAACGTGGAAATAACAGTCGTAAGCAACAGCCGTCCCGGACCTTTTGTGATAATCGTCAAGAACTCCAAGGTGATGTTAGGCAGGGGGATGGCTCATAAGATTATGGTTTTGTGAAAACGGGCGGCTTTCGAGCGAACCACATTTTTAAATGGGAAAATTCATTCAAATTAACTTTCGCAACAAAAAAAATGTGAAATTGGCCGCAAGATTATGGACAAGAAAATCAAAGTTGCCTTGGCCGGCAACCCTAACAGCGGAAAAAGCTCCATATTCAATATGCTGACCGGTGCGCACCAGCACGTAGGCAATTACCCCGGAGTAACAGTGGAAAAGAAGGAGGGCATCTGTAAATACGCCGGTTTCGAAATAACACTCGTGGATTTGCCGGGGACGTATAGCTTAACGGCCTATTCGACAGAAGAGCTTGTTGCCCGTAATTTCATAACCGAGGAGCGCCCGGATGTCGTGGTTGATATCATTGATGCTTCCAATATCGAGCGGAACCTGTACCTGGCGACCCAGCTTATTGAAATGGATGTGCCTTTGGTTCTGGCCTTCAATATGAGCGACATTGCCGAGCAAAAGGGATTACAGTTTGACACTGAACAATTATCCAGGCTTTTGGAGGCGATGATAGTCCCAACCGTCGGCAGTAAGAGCAAAGGCAAAACAGAGCTGCTCAATGCTATTGTCGAAACATCCAGGCAGGATAAGCGGCAGCGCATCCATAAGGTAAATTATGGGCAAGAAATTGAGCAGGAGCTGGCAGAAATCGAATCACTCATCAATGATAAAGAGCAACAATTGGCACAAATGTATGGCTCACGATGGTTGACCGTTAAATTGCTGGAATGCGACTCAGATATTACGGCAAAAATCCAAAGCCAAGAAGTGCTCGATGCCATTGAAGCAAGCACAGAACATCTCAAAGACATTTTCCGAGATGAGCCGGAAATCATAATGGCAGACCGGCGGTATGGTTTCATATCAGGGGCCTGTCAGGAGACTATCAAGAGCACAGTCGAATCGCGTCATAGCACCAGTGATATGATAGATGCTATAGTAATAAATCGCATTTTGGGGCTGCCGATATTTCTGATATTGATGTATTTAGTCTTTTTTTCAACTTTTAAGATAGGCGAATATCCGATGGGCTGGCTCGAGCAGTTTTTCGGCTGGGCTGGTAAGATAATAACCGGCTTTTGGCCCACAGGCTCACAGAGCTGGCTAATGTCTCTTTTGGTTGATGGCGTCATAGGGGGAGTATGGGGGGTGCTTGTGTTCCTGCCAAATATCTTGCTGCTGTTCCTGGCCATTGCCCTTCTTGAGGATTCAGGCTATATGGCCAGAGCCGCCTTCATTATGGACCGAGTAATGCACAAGATAGGTCTGCACGGCAAAAGCTTTATACCGATGCTTATCGGTTTCGGATGTTCGGTGCCGGCCATTATGGGGACGCGAATTCTTGAAAACAGACGCAACAGGTTTACGACAATAATGGTAATACCCCTGATGAGCTGCGGCGCAAGGCTGACGATTTATGCACTGATAATACCGGCTTTCTTCACGGAAAAATGGCGAGGGCCGATGCTCTGGCTTATTTATTTGATAGGTATTCTCTTGGCGATTGTCTGTATTAAGGTTCTGAGATTGACTGTCTTTAAGGGCGAAACAACGCCGTTCGTTATGGAGCTGCCGCCTTATCGCATGCCTACACTAAAGTCCGTCTGTATTCACATGTGGCATAGAGCCTGGATGTATCTGAGAAAGGCCGGAACAATAATCCTTGCCGTATCGATTATACTATGGATGGCCAGCAGTTACCCCAAACCAGATGAAAAGTCCCTTGCGGATTTAAGCCCCCAGCAGGCCCAGCAAAAAAAGTTGGAGTATTCGGTAATCGGCCGATTAGGACGAGTAATAGAGCCCGCGTTAAGGCCCCTTGGCTTTGATTGGAAAATCGGCACGGCCCTTATCGGCGCAACCGCCGCCAAAGAGGTGTTTGTATCACAACTGGCAATAGTATATGCGGTTAGCTCACGCGAGGCCCAGGGCTTTGGTGCTGAGAAAAGTGCGCAAAGTTTAAGGGAAAAATTGCAGGCAAATTATACGCCTTTAACAGGTTTTTGCATTATGTTGTTTTGCCTGATTGCTACGCCGTGCGTAGCAACGATGGCGATGACAAAACAAGAAACAAATTCGTGGTCCTGGGCTTTGCTTCAATTCTTCGGCCTGACAGCTTTAGCTTATGTGATAACGCTCATCGTTTATCAGCTTGGCAGTTTGTTTATCATTTAGAAAGTAAGAAGTTGTATGGAAACTTTGTTAGTTTAGGAAGTTGTGGCGGCAGTATTTGGATAGCTATATGTTTACATTACTGTCGGTCTTTATGCAGGAAATCAAAATGGTTTTGCGCCAAGCTATTTGGGAATTCGAGGAACGCAGAAAAGTAAGGGAGAATCGACAAAAAATTTTTTTGTTTTATAGTTAGGCTTGCCGAACTTAGTAAGTTGTAACTAACTGTATAGTTTCGAATAAGAGAAAGATACCAAACCAATGTACGTTTTAAAAAGAAATATCTTAGCTCCAATCTTATCCATTCTATAGGGAAGAAGTGATGATGCGAATTCTGATAAGGGGACTTACGATTGTTGAATTGGTGGTGGTCATAAGCATTATTAGTATGCTTTTAGCAATTTTAGTTCCGAGTCTCATTGCGGTCAGAGAACGGGGGCGAAACATTGTATGTACAGCAAATCTTAGAAACCTTGGATTTGCTTTAGAGATGTATTCGCATGACAATAATGGCTGGCTTCCTGCGGCTGAACCACGGGACAAGGATGATACGGCCAATCGGAATAATTGGTATCTTAATCCTGAGTTGATGGCCTGTACGAACATTACTGCTGAGCTGGATGTGAATGGCTCGATAGTAGGTCCAGCGGCGGAAGGTACGATTTTTGTTTGCCCAAGCCATTTCAGTCCGAGGTTCACACGCCCTGTGCCTCCGGATTTTCCAGCGAAGCAGAGGTCCTATGCGCTCAGTTATATGATGAATGGCACGTGGCGGCTGTCAAATCGTGGGGGCAGAACCGGCAGTTATCGTCATATATCAGAATTTCGCAGACCATATAAGACACTTGCCCTCTGTGACGGCAATGGATACGAAAGGGCACGTGGGATTGTGTTCTACGAAGCCTGCCCAAGTTATAACTTTGAGTATCGGCACCACCACAAAATCAATGTTCTCTACATGGATAAGCATGTGGACTCATTGAAAAAGGATGATGTCCCTATGGGTCGCAAAAGCCGTTACGAGCATTTCTGGAGCGAGAAAAAAATGCGAAAGTGAGATTTTTAATTTATCTGAGAGGAGAAAGTTATGTGTAGGGTAGTTAGTATTATTATGGTGGTAGTTGTTTTTGTAGTTTTTGCAGGCGCTGCTGAGGCCAGATATATTAGAGGACGAAACTGGGCTGACAGCGTTGACCTTTACACCGAGCGAATCCAGAACTACGGTCTTGGCGGCTGCGGGGGTGGGCCTCTAATGGAGCCGAACACAACATGGTGGGTGCTGGGACCGAGTGATTGTGATGCGGATGGTGATATGGACTCTTTTACTGAAGACGTTAATGGTGAGTTGACAATTGACAGTGATTACGTTGGTGGGTGGCGGGGCGGGGGTGAAGTAAACAAGAACCAGGAGATTATCTTAAAGTTTGATTATGGTCTAAAAGATATACCTGAGGCGAATGACCTTGTAATAAGATTGTATTGTGGGGGCGGGGCTCGTTGTTCGGTATGGGCCAGTCCAGACGGCAATGATATCAATGACTTTGTTAAAATCGGAGAAGTAATCGGGTATTATGACGAAATACCTGGAACTCCCGGCAAATTATATGACGCTTACTTCGACTTCAACGGTGTATTCTTAAGCGATGTCCATTATTTGAGAGTTTATCGGGAAGCTATTGGTGCCGATACGGGAATGTTCTTTGACTCCTTCGCCTCTGCAATAGTGATGGACCCAAATTCCTGTGAGGAGGTGGCATTATTCGGCTGGAGTATCGAGTCGGATATCAATTTAGATTGCTGCGTAAACTTTTCGGACTATGCGATTCTGGTCAGCCAGTGGCACAAATGCAATGACCCCAACAACCCAGATTGTGACCATACCGGCTTTCCGCTCGCCAATCAGCCACTTTCTTGTTGTTACGGCGTATGGCAATCCGGTTTTGGAATGGAGGCGGATTTGAATCACGATTGCTACGTTGATATAATGGACCTTGCCAAATTTGCCAGTGACTGGTTGAGATACAATAATCCCAACGAGCCTGGCTGCGAAGTCAGTTGGTAGCTAACCGCTTTGGCTTATGTGATAACGCTCATTGTTTATCAGATCGGCAGCTTAATAGCAGGATAGGACAATATTACGAAATTAGACTTGAGCATTTTTCTTAGCAGGACTATGGATATGGCAGATCGGCCGGGTAGAATGTAGGTGGTTCCTGTTGTGGAAACAGTACGTCTTTTAGAAACGTATGTATCAATATTTGTCATTCCCGCGAAGCTTGTCCTCGCGGAAGCGGGGAGCGGGAATCCAGTCTTTTTACTTTGGAACTCTGCTCCATGCTTCTGCGGGGACGAGTTTACACCTGCGAAAGCAGGTGCAGGGGGGACATCATCGGTTTTTGTCTTGCGCAACAGATACTAAGTAAGAAAAACTTTTTAGGATTGAGCTTTTGTATAGGAGGATTCAATTATGTCGAACGATAAAATTTCTCGTCGAAGATTTGTCAAAGATTTGGCAATAGCAGGGGGGGCGATTGTCATGGGAGCGAGGGCACTCGGCGCTGCCAAACGCAGGCAGGCCGGCAAGCTCCACCTCGCCTGCAACCAGTATCCGTGGACTGTGTTTTATCAGCGTGACAACCGCAATTTCAATAACGAGCTTGATAAGGGACTTGGCGAGCTTGCCGCCAGCGGGATGGATGGCTACGAGCCGCTCGTCAACAACTCACAGGAGCTCGACCGCCTTGGTCCGCTATTGAAAAAACACGGCCTGGAAATGCGCTCACTGTACGTCAACAGTGTCCTGCACGAGAAGGAAAAGGCCGATGAGAGCATCGAAGCTGTATTGGCTATCGCAGAGAAGGCAAAAGGCATCGGCACAAAAATCATCGTAACCAACCCAAGCCCTATTCAATGGGGTGGGCCTCAGAACAAAGATGATGCCCAGCTAAAAGTGCAGGCCGCAGCACTTGAGAAATTAGGCCGGCAGTTAAAATCGATGGGACTGACGCTGTCGTACCACAACCACGATATCGAATTGCGCAACGCCGCTCGCGAGTTTCATCACATGATGGTCGGCACAGACCCGGCGTATGTAACGATGTGCCTCGATGCACACTGGATTTACCGCGGTTCCGGCAACTCGGCCGT
>JBAQFY010000444.1:0-29720 GCA_049287505.1 Sedimentisphaerales bacterium
ACAGTTTTTTTGGCGGTTTTGGGGCGGTGCACTGTGAGATGGCCCAGCCGGTTTGCGGGCGAGTGCGAGAGATACTTATCGAAACGTCAAAAGGTATCGATATAAAGACGCATCCGAAGGGCACATACGTATGTATGGAAGGGCCGCAATTTTCCACGCGTGCCGAATCGCTTATGCACCAGAGCTGGGGCGCTGATTTGATTGGGATGACGGCTATGCCGGAGGCGAAGTTGGCCAGGGAGGCACAAATCTGTTATGTATTGGTCGGGTTAGCCAGCGATTATGACTGCTGGAGGCCGCACGAGGCGCGAAAAAATAAGCAGACTCTGCTCAAAGAGATAATCGGGAATCTGCAGGTGGCGACGTGTAATTGTCTGGAACTTATAAAGGCCGTTTTGGCAAGCGAGCGTGAGCTTGTTCGTAATGATTGTTACTGCAGGAAGAGTCTCGAATTGGCGGTCTGGACCGACCGGAGCCAAATCGCGATGGCTGATAAAGAGAAATTGAAAGTGCTTTTCGAATAGTTCGATTATTTAATAAAGGATAACAAGGATGAAAAGAGCATTTCGAAAAATATTCGTTTTATCAGTCGGCATTGTTGTTATGTCGATTGTTGGCTGTGGGGAACAAGAACTGCCCAGTGTTAAAAAGAGCAGACTCATAGCCGTTGAAAATGCTCGATTAAAAAAAGAATTAGAGCAATGCAACCGCGAAATCGAAAAGCTAAAAGAGCTGCATAGCAGAGAAATTAAAAAGCAAGAAGAACTGCTTGCCGAATGTGTGCAGGAAAAAGAGAGCTGGAAACAAAAGTCGAATCAGAATATCGAAAACCAGGTGAAAGGGGTTTTTGATGCTGTTATGGAACAAAACGCAAAACTGCTTGATGAAAACAAAAAACTTAAAGCGCAAATAGAGAAACTCAAGCGGTAACCCGATATCAGGCCAAGGCCTGAAGCACCTTATACCAATCACGGAAATTAAGTGCGCCCAACAGTTACCCATTATGTAACTGAAACAGCAAATACCGCTCCTTTACAGTCGCGGCTCTGTTTGATGAAGCGCATATAGTTTTTTGATTTGTATTAGTCCTTGAAGGGATGTCTAATCAGCGGGAATTCATACTTTTTGGACAGCCTTTATGCAATCGGGCAGTTTTTCATTGGGGTAATGTTTTTGCATTGCTGCTGCGACGAGACCCAGGAACATCGGCTGTGGTTTGAGCGGTCTGGAGGTCAGGCAGGGATGCGCCTGAGTGCCCATAAAAAATGGATGGGATGGAAGCTCGAGGATTTGCATAATCGGCTGATTTGGTGCTTTTCCGGAAAAGACAAGGCCGGCCTCTTCCAGTTGCTCAATATAGCGGGGGTCAACTTCGTAACGGTGCCTGAATCGCATTCTGACCGAGTCTGTTTTGCCAAAAAGCTCCCACGCCAAGGTCTGAGGTTTTAATTCTATATCTTTTCCGCCGAGCCGCATATTTCCACCGAGACCTTCTAATTTTTTCTGCTCCGGTAGTACGTCAATTACCGGCTCGGCGCAATTCGGCTCAATCTCTGTGCTGTTGGCCTGGGATAAGCCGCAAACATTACGGGCGAATTCCAGGATGGCCATTTGAAAGCCGAAGCATAATCCGAGATAGGGCAGATTATTTTCTCTGGCATATTTAATGCAGTTGATTTTTCCTTCGGCGCCGCGGGTTCCGAAGCCGCCGGGGACAATAATCCCGTCAACGTCAGCCAAGCTGTCGGCTGCGTTTTCATCAGTGATTCCGGTTGTTTCAATCCATTTTATTTTGACGTCGGCGGCCAAAGCGATGCCGGCGTGTTCGAGGGCGTTGATTATCGAGGCATAGCTGTCACGAACGGAGGTGTATTTGCCTGTGATACCGATAGTAATTGTACGGTTGGCAGAGCCGATTTTGTCGGTGAAATCGCACCACTGTGCCCAGGCCTTTCGTTCGTGCCGGAGTTTGATTCTGTCCTCGATTTTTAGCAGTCTGGCGACCTCGAAATCCAGCCCGACCTCTCTGAGCATTGCCGGTATCATATAAATACTGGCTGAATCCGGCAGACTAATGACCCTTTCAAAAGGAACATTGCTATAGACACTTATTTTCTGCCGTACCTTTTCAGTGGCAGGGCTGGCTGCTCTGCATGCGATGATGTCCGGCTGAATACCGCACTGCATAAGCTGTTTGATTCCGAGTTGTGCAGCCTTTGATTTCTGCTCGCCGAGCGTTTTCGGTTCTAAGATATAGGTCAGGGCGACAAAGCAACAACTATTCGGTCCTTCCTCGTAGGCCAGCTCTCGCATTGCCTCGATGAAGTAGGCATTTTCCAGGTCGCCAACGGTCCCGCCAATCTCGACGAAGACGATGTCGGCGTCAGATTCCATTGCTAATTGACGCAATTTTAATTTGACCTCGCCGGTGACGTGAGGAATCATCTGGACGTCTCTGCCGAGATAGTCGCCATGGCGTTCCTTGTGCAGGACTGAGCTAAATATCTGCCCGCTCGTGGTGAAATTTGCTCTGCTTAAATTCTGGTCGAGCATTCTCTCGTAAGTGCCCAAATCCATATCGCATTCCATACCGTCATCGAGCACGAATACCTCTCCGTGGCGGAATGGATTCAGCGTGCCGGAGTCTATATTCAAGTAACCTTCGAGCTTAATTGGCGCGACTTTGAGGCCTTTGTCCTGCATCAGCTTGGCAAGACAGGATGAAAATATCCCCTTGCCCAGGCCGCTCATAACGGTTCCCATTACAAAAACGTATCGAGCTTTACCTTTTTTGTAGCCTTCGGGCATCGGCGAGAAAAATTCACTTTCAGTTGAAGTATCACTAACCGAAGCCAATAAATCATTATCGTTCGACATAAATCACCTTTTGTTAAAAGTAAATTCGAAATTCGAATATCGAAATCCGAAACAAATCCGAAATTCAAATATCAAATGTTCAAAATGTAGTTCAAGTTCGTGCGACTTCACGCTTTGCCCTTTTTTGAATATCGGGTGACAAATTCGGCGTATTGCTGTGGCGTATCTATTCCGTCGCAGGTGTGTTCGACTTTGCCGACCAGGATTTTATAGCCGTTTTCAATTGCCCGTAACTGCTCGAGTTTTTCAATTTTTTCGAGCGGCGTCTGCTGCAATGCAGTGATTTTCAGCAGAAACTCTTTTCGATAGGCGTAAATGCCAAGATGACGCAGATACTGCTGTACGTTTCCTACGCCGGATTCGTCTCTGTCATAAGGAATAGGGAAACGCGAAAAATAAATTGCTCTATTTTTACAATCCGTTACGACCTTAACAATGTTAGGGTCGGCAACCTGCTGTGCGTTTTGGAATTCGGCGGCGAGGGTGGCCATCGGGTAATCGGGGTTTTCTATCAGAAGCCGGGCAAGATAGTCAATATTGCCGGGGTCGATTTCGGGCTCATCGGCCTGGAGGTTCACTACAATGTCAACATCCATATCGGCAACGGCTTCGGCTATGCGGTCGGTTCCGCTTTTGTGCTCGACCGAGGTCATAATACACTCGGCGCCGAATGTCTTGGCGGCAGCGGCAACCTTTTTGTCATCGGTTGCTATTATGACTTTTTCGGGTGATTTAGCCAGGCAAGCCTGCTCGTAGGTGTGCTGGATGAGGAATTTGCCTGTGTCTTTGGCGAGAACTTTAGCGGCGAATCTGGTAGAGCCAAAACGGGCTGGTAAAACAGCTAAAATTTTCACTCTGGTCTAAACCTTTACGCTGATATACTCTTTTATCCGGGTAAATGGTACATATTCAGGGAACTCAATTGCCGCGATGCTTGTGCGGCGACGAAATTCCAACTGGATACTTATAGTAAAGAGAAAACGGCAGGCTGTCAACAGGCACTGTTGGAAATTTTCCCATTTTGTCTCATATTATTCGAACTAAGCTGCCTTTAGAAGTTTTTCGACAATAATTTTGATTAAGGCTTCATTTCAGACCGTTTCATTCCTGGATTCCCGCTTCCGCGGGAATGACACAAAGAATCGGTCTTTTTTAGTATATTACTGGGGTGCATGTCGTATTTGTAGATAGAAATGGGCGTCCTTTTGTCATTGCGAGGCCTGCGGAGCAGGCCGTGGCAATCTATTACGCAGAACGGTTATGAGATTGCTTCGCTTCGCTCGCAATGACAAAAAGTGGGTTTACCTACAATCTTGACGTGCACGCATATTACTGGGATTGGTGGGTTTTGAGTTGTCATGCCGGGCAAAGCAGATATACTTTATTGACTATCGGATGTTGACTTTTTAATATTGTTGTCGTTGTCAGGACATAAATTCAGGGAGTCAGAATTATGAAAAAGGTCTTAGGAGCAATTATTGTCGTTGCAATATCGGTTGTTTTTATTGCGAACAGTTGTAAGCAGAAAGAAAAAAGCGAAGATAAGTATCGTATTGCCGTGATTCCCAAGGGCACAACACACGTTTTCTGGAAATCAATCCACGCAGGAGCGGTCAAGGCCGAACAGGAGCTGAAAAACGCGGGCGTAGATGTAGAGGTTATATGGAAAGGACCGCTGAAAGAGGATGACAGGGAGTCGCAAATCAGGGTAATGGAAGATTTTGTAACGCGCGGAGTCTCAGGAATAGTGCTGGCACCATTGGACGATGCCGCCCTTCGGATGCCGGTCAGGGACGCCGTAAATAACGGGATTCCAGTAGTGATAATCGACAGCGGACTGAAGAGTGAAGATTACGTCAGTTTTGTGGCGACGGACAATTATATCGGCGGCAGAAAAGGCGGCGAACGTCTGGCCGAGACTTTGGGCGGAAAAGGCAAGGTAATTATGCTGCGTTACCAGGAAGGCTCAGCAAGCACTATGAAGCGGGAGCAGGGGTTTCTGGATGTGTTAAAAGAAAAATACCCGGAAATTGAAGTTGTCAGCGCGAACCAGTACGGCGGGGCAACCACTGAAAGCGCCTATATAGCGAGCGAGAACCTGCTGGCGCCGCTGCGTAAGCCAGACGGAGGGCTGACGATTGACGGGATATTCTGTCCGAACGAGTCAACGGCGTTTGCGATGCTGCGGGCGCTGGAAGACAGCGGCCTGGCAGGCAAAGTTAAGTATGTAGGTTTTGACAGTTCCGACCGGCTTGTGCTGGCGCTGCAGAAAGGGTATATCAAAGGGCTGGTGCTACAGGACCCAATCAATATGGGTTACTTAGGGGTCAAGACAATGGTGGCGCACCTGCGTGGCGAGAAGGTGGACAAACGAATCGACACCGGCTCGGTGGTGGCGACTCCGGAAAATATGGATGAACCGAAGATGAAGAATCTGTTGGAGCCGGATTTCAAAAAATGGCTGAAAGAGTAGATTCGGAGCAATCATCGATACGTCTCCAAATGCGGGATGTTAGTAAGCGTTTTGGGGCGACGGTAGCGCTGGAAGATGTGAGTATCGAGGTAGCTGCGGGCCAGGTGCTGGCGCTGGTTGGCGAGAACGGTGCCGGCAAGAGCACACTGATGAAGGTCTGTTCGGGGGCAATCAAGGCGGATGCGGGCCAGATGTGGCTTGACGGCACACCGTATCGGCCGAGTAATCCACTCGAAGCTCGTCGGGCCGGGGTGGCGATGATTTATCAGGAGCTTTCACTAACGCCACATCTAAGCGTGCAGGAAAACATCATGTTGGGTATGGAGCCGGCGAGGTTGGGCGTGATTCGGTGGAAACAGGTGCGGCAGCGGGCAATCGAGGCGATTAAGGAATTCGA
Organism: Sedimentisphaerales bacterium; assembly: GCA_049287505.1. Classification (GTDB taxonomy): domain Bacteria; phylum Planctomycetota; class Phycisphaerae; order Sedimentisphaerales; family Anaerobacaceae; genus NIOZ-UU13. Next base: position 5,748 of record JBAQFY010000444.1, read on the forward strand.
TAATCCGGAACTGACCCCTGATGCTCGGGTCAGTAATTTGTCGGTGGGTTCGCAACAGTTAGTGGAGATTGCGCGGGCTCTGGCTATCGGCTGCCATGTGCTGGTGCTGGACGAGCCAACCAGCAGCTTAACGCAGCAGGATGTGGAACGCCTTTTCGAGATTATTGGGCGGCTGAAAGAGCAAGGCAAAGCCATTGTCTATATTTCACACTTTATTGAAGAGGTCAAGCGCGTCGCGGACAGGGTGACGGTTCTGCGCGATGGAAGGGTGGTCGGCAGCAGCGATGTAGATGCCATTACAATCGACGAGATAGTAACACTTATGGTTGGAAGGCAGGTTGAGGAGCTTTACCCTCGCTCTGCGCGTAAGGCCGGAGAGGTCATTTTGGAGGTTGAAGATTTGGCCGGTCTGGAAAAGCCCAGGTCGGCGAGTCTGGAGTTGCGTCGCGGGGAGGTTTTAGGTATTGCCGGGCTGGTGGGGGCCGGACGAACGGAGCTGCTGCGGAGCCTGTTCGGTCTGGAGCCGGTCAAGCGTGGGCGGATTCGATTAGGCGTTTACACTGGGCCTGCCTCACCGGTGAGACGGTGGATGCAGGGGGCTGGTCTTCTGAGCGAGGACCGCAAGGAAGAGGGATTGGCGCTTTCTCTGAGCGTAGCAGATAACGTGACACTTTCCAAACTAAGGGGCTTTGGCCCGCTGGGGCTGGTTCTGCCTGGCCGACAGGATAAGGCTACACGGCGCTGGTTAGAAAGGCTGGATATTCGTTGTCTTGGACCACGACAATCGGTATCGTCTCTATCAGGCGGCAACCAGCAGAAGGTTGCACTGGCCCGATTGTTACTGCACGATGTAGATGTGCTGCTGTTAGACGAGCCGACGCGGGGTATTGACGTAGCGGCCAAGGCGCTGGTCTATAAGTTGATTAATGCATTGGCGACCGGTTCGCCAACTGAAGGGCGAGAGCCCAAGGCGGTGCTGATGGTAAGCAGTTACCTGCCGGAGCTGATGGGTGTGTGTGACCGCGTGGCAGTTATGTGCCGCGGAAGGTTGGGGCCGACACGCCGGATTGACGAAGTGAACGAGCATAATCTTATGTTAGAGGCAACCGGCCAGGAGGTTAGCGCATGAGCGATAAGCTGATAACACCCAAGGAAAAGAGAACGTTCAATTGGCGAAGCTGGTTGAATACTGTCGGGTCGGTATTGGCCCTGATGGTGGTGTATGGGGTGTTTGTGCTGATTGCGCCGCCGAGTTTTGCGACTGGGCGGAACATGGAAATGATTGCCCGGCAGACGACGATAGTAGGCGTGGCGGCCCTGGGTATGACGATGGTGATTATCTCCGGGGGGATTGACCTGTCCGTCGGCTCGATAGTGGCGCTGAGCACGGTGGTGATTGCCTGGCTGCTGCGATATGCCGGGGTGAATCCACTGACGGCGGCAATCGGGGGCGTGGCGGCGGCGGCATTTTTCGGATTAGTCAGCGGGTTGCTGATAACTCGGCTGCGCGTGGTGCCGTTTATCGTTACTTTAGGTATGATGCTGGTGGTTCGCGGGGCAGCCAAGGGCATCGGACGGGAGCAGAAAATCGATGTTGACCCGGAGCGTTTGAGGTGGCTGGAAGAGCTGCTGGCCACGCTGCCGAAAGAGCGAAGCTGGATGCTGCTGCCGCCGGGGGTGTGGGTGCTGATTATTTTAGCCGTGGGGATGGCGGCACTATTGCGGTACACTCGGCTGGGTCGGCATACCTTTGCCATCGGCTCGAACGAGCAAACGGCCCGTCTTTGCGGGGTGGCAGTGGAGCGAGTCAAGGTGTTGGTCTATACTATGTGCGGGGCCTTTGCCGGGCTGGCTGGACTTATGCAGTTTTCGCGGTTGACGGTAGGTGACCCTACGGTGGCGGTAGGGCTGGAGTTAAACGTGATAGCCGCGGTGGTAATCGGCGGCGGCAGTTTGAGCGGCGGAGAAGGGTCGATTCTCGGTACCTTGGTGGGGGCGCTGATAATGACCGTTATCGCTTCTGGGTGCACGCAGAGAGGATACCCGAACTGGGTGCAGGAGATTATCACCGGTTCGATTATCGTCATTGCGGTTGCACTGGACCGCCTGCGGCACCGTCGCAGTATCTAAGAAAACAGGCAGGAATCAGAAAGTGTCGGAGCCGGTTCGGTTGTATTATTGTAAATTATGTGCATAATTCCAGATTTTTATGTTTTTTTCTTGACAAAGTTGGACGAAATTGGTTTAATATTAATGTTATGAGGCAGATTAACCGTGAAAATACCAGTTGTTGGTGGTGGCCTGCGGGATAGATTCCGACAGGCGAGCGGTAATTTGCTGTAAAAAAATTTGTTAGATTTGCTTAGAAACGCAGCCTGTTGGAAAAGCAGGCTGCTTTTTTTGTTTGTATTTTTGGCAATTTGGCAATAGAAAGTACCGATAAAAGGTTGAGATTATGGAAGACTACAGGCAAATAATAAACGGCGCCAAGCCGGGCCAAATCGTGCCTATTGTAAAACGGATAGATATTAAGGAGCCGGTGGTTTTTTTCGCCAAGCTCAGCGACTACGGCCTGGCTAAAAACTGCTGTTTGTTTGAGTCAAGAGAACACCTTGCCGGCTTTACAGAACTAAGCTTTGGCACAGCAAAGCCCGCACTTTACCTTACCGGCACCGGTGCTGATTTTACTATCAAGGCCCTGAACAATACCGGCAGGCGCATGTTAGGATATTTAGCCATCCAAAAAGAGAGATTTGCTTTTTGCGAATCGGTTGAATTCAGTTCGGAGTTGATTACAGGCCGAATCAAACAAGTCCAGGGAGTGGTTGACGAGCAAACACGGCTGACGAGCACAAACCAAATGGATGTGTTAAGGGCGGTTACTTTTGCGTTTCGCCTTGCCAGTAAGCCATTTCGTGTTACCTGTGGATTGCTTGGAGCTTTAAGCTACGATTTTATTGACCAATTCGAAAAACTCCCGACGAGCAATAAAGACCTTCTGGGCAATCCTGATTATGAGCTGTACTTTGCCGACAATATCTTTCTAATGGACCATGAGAGTGGTCAAGGTTATGTGATTGTCAATTGTATGATAACGGACGGCGACCGAGAGGCCGCAATTGCCGAGGCGCAGAATTGTTTCGACTACTATTTCAATATTGTGAGATTTGATGCACCGAAGGGTCAAAGGCATACCGGCACGCTCCCATCTGCCTCAACTGATACCGAACAGCCGGAATATGAAAAAATGGTAAGAGATGCAAAAAAGCACATTATCGATGGTGATATTTTTCAGGTGGTTCTGAGCAGGACAATAACGGAGCCCTGCCCGGATGAGCCGCTGGATGTTTATAAACGGCTGCGGGTATTGAATCCTTCGCCATATATGTTTTATCTGAATACGCCTAATACAATACTGATGGGTTCAAGTCCGGAGCTGAATCTTCGTGTCAGCGGGACCGAGAATCGCAATGTTGAGATTAGGCCGATAGCCGGTACGAAACCAAGGGGCCGCGTGGGCAAGAAAATCGATGCCGATACGGATTTTAGATACGAGGCAGAGCTTAAGCTCGACCGTAAGGAATTGGCTGAGCATATAATGTTAGTTGATTTGGCACGGAACGATATTGCTCGCGTGGCTGAGCCGGGCAGCAGAGTTGTTACTGAGCTGCTGACAGTGGAGAAGTACGAATCGGTCCAGCATTTGGTCAGTAATGTCAAAGGTACGCTCGCCAAAAAGCTTGATGCGTTGAGTGCGTATCTTGCCACGATGAATATGGGGACACTTACAGGGGCTCCGAAGATTGAAGCAATGAAACTGATACGTCTTCTGGAAAAAACCAAACGCGGTTACTACGGCGGAGCTGTTTGTTATTTGACGGTTGATGGCCAATTTGATAGTTGTATTACTATAAGAAGCTTACAGGTCAGGAACCATATCGCTTATATCCGAGTCGGTGCGGGTATTGTGCACGATAGTGTCCCGAAGACAGAATTTGAGGAGACCGAACATAAAGCAGGGTCGTGTTTGCGTGCGATACGCGGAGAGTAAAATCAAAAGAAAATGGATTCCCGCTTTCGCGGGAATGACAAATAAGTAAGAAAGACGTCCTATGGAAAGTATAAGTAGAAAAGTTTTGTTCATCGACAATTTTGATTCGTTTACGTATAATCTTGTCGATGATTTTTGCAAGCGCAACTGCCAGGCCAAGGTTTACCGGGCCGACACTGCACTTGAAGAGCTTAAAGTGTTAGCTGAAAAATTTGAACCTGACCTGCTTGTGATTTCTCCGGGGCCGGGCACGCCGGATACGGCTGGTGTCTCGCTCTCGGCGGTAGGTTACTTCAAAGACAAACTGCCGATATTGGGCGTGTGCTTAGGTCATCAGGTGATTGTGCAGCATTTTGGCGGTAAAATCGGCCATGCGCCGGAACCAATGCACGGCAAGCCCTCAAGAATAACTCACAATGAAAAGGACATATTTGCCGGTGTCGAAAATCCATTACAGGCGGGGAGATATCATAGTCTTGTCGCCTTGGAGGTACCGGATTGTTTAGAGAAAACCGCAGAGTTCGAGGGAATTGTTATGGGAGTTCGCCATAAGGAGCTTCCGATATTCGGCGTGCAGTTTCATCCGGAGAGTATTTTGACCCCGGCAGGTGGTAAGATAATTGAGAACGTGTTGTCGATAGCGGAAAAACAGAAAGTGAGGAGCCAAGGGTAAAATTCGAAATCCGAAGCATGAAACTATGAAAAGCACGAGGCACTCCACAGAACACCTTGCGATGGAAATTATAAATCCTCCGCAGTCCTGAGGACTCCTTACGGAGGACACCTTGAGGTGGAAACAAATTCAAATGCCAAAAATATAAAATTCAAAACGTTTTGGTCATTTGAATCCTTCGACGTTGCTCAGGACAGGTTTCGATATTGTTTAGTATTTCGGATTTCGATATTCGGATTTTGTTTGTGAACTGTTTTAGTGTAATATGGAGTCGAAGATGTCAGCAATAACCGAATACGTTAAGTCCTTAATTGAGGGTGAGGATTTGAGTTTTGAGCAGGCAACGGGTTTGCTGGATGCTATTTTTGAAGGTCAGGTGCCTGAAGCTCAAATTGCAGCATTTCTGACCGCAATGCGAATTAAAGGGCCAACTGCGCCGGAATTAGCAGGGCTTGCCAAATCGCTGCGAAGCCATGCTGTTGCTGTGGAGGTTGATATTGATAATCTGGTTGATACCTGCGGCACCGGTGGTGGAGCAATTAAAACGTCTAACATCTCGACGGCAGCGGCGATAGTGGCGGCCGGGGCGGGAGTTTATGTCGCCAAGCACGGCAATCGCGGGATAACCAGTAAGTGCGGCTCGGCTGACGTGCTTGAGGAGCTGGGTGTCAAAATCGATGCTTCAGCCCAAACTGTGGCCGAGTGCATAAAAGAGGCGCATATCGGATTTATGTACGCGCCTATGTTCCATCCGGCGATGAAATATGTTCAGCCGATACGTAAAAGCCTTGGATTTAGAACAGTCTTTAACATATTGGGGCCTTTAGCTAACCCGGCTAATGCGCAGAGGCAGATATTGGGTGTGGCCGATGAGAGTTTAATGCAGCTTGTTGCCGAGGCGCTTAAGCTGTTGGGCACACGGTTTGCAATGGTGGTTCACAGTAATGGAATGGACGAGATAAGCACAGTAACAACCACCAAAATACTCGAACTAAAAGAGGGTCAAATCACAAGCAAAGAGTTGAACCCGGAAGAGTTAGGTATCGGGTTGGCCGATATAGAAGATTTAAGAGTGAGCGATGCCAAAACAAGCGCGAAGGTTTTAAGGGACATACTAAACGGAAAAGAAAGCGGGCCTCGCAAAGATATTGTTGTTCTGAATGCGGCGGCTGCGATAATCGCCGGCGGTCTGGCTGAAAATTTTGCTGCGGCAATCAAGTCGGCGGAGGCTTCGGTCAACGAAGGCAGGGCGTTAGCTTGTCTGGAGAAGTTAATAGAGGTCTCAAATAGTTAGTCATGAATCGAATCACGAAATACGAATATGCTGATACTGAAAGTTAAAATTTGTGGTATTACCAATTACGAAGACGCTGCGGCGGCAATGGATATGGGTGCGGATATATTAGGCTTTAATTTTTATCCGGAAAGCCCAAGGTATATAATGCCGGAAAAAGCTGCGGGAATAATAAACAAACTGCCGGGTTTTATAGATACTGCAGGTGTGTTTGTAAATGCTTCGATAGAGAGCATCGATGAGACAAAAAACCTTTGTTATTTAGACTGGGTCCAATTGCATGGTGACGAAGACCCGGAATTCTGTCGTTTATTGCTTTCTCATAATGTAAAGACTTTGAAGGCGATACGTGTAAAAGACCAAACCGATATCAAGAAAGCCGAGAACTTTTTTACAGATGCTATTCTGCTGGATGCTTTCGACCCGCAGAAATATGGCGGTACAGGCTTAACCTTCGACTGGAACATCATAGGGCATATCGGCAAGCGTGTTTTCTTGGCCGGTGGGATAAATCCGGATAACGCTGTCCAGGCGGTTAAATTAGGAGTTTATGGAATTGATGTTTGCAGCGGGATAGAAGCTGAGCCTGGTAAAAAAGACCATCAGAAAATGAAAAAACTATTTGAAAATATAAAGCACTTGCGAGGGTGAGGACAAGAAACCACACACTTACGTGTGGGGAATGTCAGAAAAAGGATACCACACATGTGAATGTGTGGTGGTGGACTGCGCATATACACAACACGAGGAACAAGGTATGAAATACAAGGGCAGGTTCGGGGATTATGGCGGTTTCTATGTGCCGGAGGTTTTGATACCGGTATTGGAAGAGCTGGAAGAGGCTTTTTATCGTTTCTATGAAGACCGGCAGTTTGTAACGGAGCTGGCGAAGCTTTCGAGAGAATATGCCGGCAGGCCCAGCCCTCTTTATTATGCGAAAAGATTCAGCGAGCATGTCGGTTTCAAGGTCTATCTAAAACGCGAGGACCTTCTGCACGGCGGAGCACACAAGGTCAACAATACGCTCGGACAGGGCCTTTTAGCCAAATATATGGGCAAGACCAAGCTCATTGCCGAGACCGGCGCCGGCCAGCACGGTCTGGCTACGGCGATGATTGGAGCCTTGTTCGGGATGGAAACGAAAATCTTTATGGGCGTAATCGATATCGAGCGGCAGAGTGTCAACGTTCATAAGATGAAACTCTGCGGGGCAGAAGTGATTGGCGTTGAAGGCGGTACAGGGACATTGAAAGATGCCATCAACGATGCGCTTCGTTACTGGACGGCTCACGTTACCGATACGTTTTATCTTTTCGGCTCAGCCTGTGGGCCGCATCCGTATCCCACGATAGTGAAGCATTTTCAAACCTGTATCGGCAAAGAGGCCAGGCAACAATGCCTCGAACAGTTCGGCAAACTGCCGGATATGGTTGTGGCTTGTGTAGGCGGAGGTAGTAATGCAATAGGTATTTTCTCCGGCTTTATAGATGACAAAGACGTCAGACTAATTGGTGTTGAAGCCGGCGGCAGGAGCCTGAGCAGTGGTAAGCATGCTGCGACACTTGTAGCCGGCAGGGTCGGCATCCTGCACGGTGCAAAGGCCTATCTGCTGCAGGATGAGGAGGGACAGATTCGTGATACCGAATCGGTAAGTGCGGGGCTGGATTATCCGGCAGTTGGGCCGGAACATTGCCTGCTCAAAGATACCGGCAGGGCAGAATACGTTGCGGCAGAAGACGAGGAGGTGCTCGACGCATTCGGGCTGCTGAGCAAAAGTGAGGGGATACTGCCGGCCCTGGAAAGCGCGCATGCTTTAGCCTATCTTGTCAGCCAAAAGGGAAAGCTGGACGCTGACCAGATAGCAGTAGTGAGCCTTTCAGGCCGAGGTGATAAAGATGTTTCAATTGTGGAGAAACGCAGACCCCTGCAAAATTGACTATTACTTTGTCAAGCATGCTTTGAGGGTTGTCATTCCGCACCCATTCGGCTTTGCTCAGGGCAGGCTTTGATGCGGAATCCGGTACCATCCAACAAGTCTGGATTCCCGCTCCTTTGACCTTGCTCAGGACAGGTTTCGCGGGAATGACAAACCATCGTTTGAGCCTTGATAAACCGCTACTGTCTATTGACTATTTGAACAAAAGAAGGATTTTTTCGATGAAGACATACAAGCAGGTTTTTTCGGAACTAAAAGAACAAAATAGGGCGGCCTTGATACCGTTTTTCGTGATAGGTGACCCTGATTTTGATACGAGTCTTGCGATTGTAAAAACAGCTATTGATGCCGGGGCTGATATACTTGAATTGGGGATACCCTTTTCCGACCCGATAGCAGATGGGCCGACAATTCAAAGGGCTGATATTCGCGCAATGAGGAGCGGGATGAATTTGGGAAAGGCCTTAGAGTTTATTCAAAAGGTCAAGGATTACAGGGATGTTCCAATCGGACTGTTGATGTACTACAACCTGGTTTATCAGTATGGCATAGAGAAATTCTTCAACGATTTCCACAAGGCCGGCGTCAACAGCGTTCTGGTTGCCGATTTGAGTATAGATGACGCCGATGAAATTGTAGGACCTGCTAAATCAGCGGGACTTGATACGGTTTTTATGGTAACGCCGGTTACCAACCCTGAGAGAATGAAGCTGATAGCATCCAGAACTACCGGCTTTATCTATACCGTTTCACTGTTGGGTGTTACCGGCAGCAGAGAGAAGCTCTCCGGTAGGGTCGAAGGGCTGGTCGGCAAATTGAAGAAGCTCACCAGTGTGCCGGTGTGCGTGGGTTTTGGAATCAGCAAACCCGAACATGCGGCAACTGTCGCTAAGGCAGGGGCCGACGGGGTGATAATCGGCTCAAAAATAGTAGGATTGATAGAGGATAACCTGGACGACAGAGAGAAATGCTTAGCTGAAATTTCAACTTTTTTGAGTGAAGTCAAGGGTGCAATTTCAGCCCGGACGTAGTTAGGAGAAGACCTGCGTTGGGCAGGAGCAGTATAGATTTTTGATGGTATCTGTTCTTGGGGTATCCAACCTCCCGAACATCATCATTATTAGACTTTTTACAGATTATCGCAATAAAAGGTTATGTGTTTGCGTCTATACATAATGTACGTGAGCAGGGCTGTAAAATACTAATTTCCAGAGTGGGAATTAGTTGGGTCGTAACTTTTTTAATATGTTTTGGAGGTTAATATTATGAAGAAGTACCTAATTTCAGCCGTCGCTATTCTGGTGGTTCTGGCTTTGGCGTGGGCCGCATTTGGACAGGCGGAAGAAAGGGCCAGCCAACGGGAGAGTATGAGGCAAAGATTCCAGAATATGTCTGAACAGGAAAGGGAGCAGTTTAGGGCACAGATGCGTGAAAGAGGGGGACGTGGCGGATTTATGAGCCCTGAAGAGCAGGAAAAGGCCATTAAAGCGATTGAAGAACAACTGGCGAAGCTCAAAGCGGCCCCCCAGATTGCGCCACCTGAAGGCGGATTTCAAAACCTTTCGGAGGACGAAAGAGCCAATCTACGAGAGAAGATGACGAAGGCCCGTCAGGAACGGCAGACAATACTTCAGACAATCATAGCACAAGTTGCCAGGCTTCAGGGTCGAATGCAGCCGGCGGAAGAAGCCGGACAATATATCATATTAAACGTTGGCGACCTGAAGCCCATCCAGGACTCGGCTGTGAAAGAGAAGGCCAAGGAGACGGCCCAGCTTCTCGAAAGGCTGATTGCCAGAGGTAGTGGCCAAAGAGGACCTGGAGGCAGGCAGCCAGGGTCGGGCCAAAGGCCTGAAGGCGGTCAGCGGGGCGGCCGGGGAACGAGGACGCCTGGTGGCCCAGAAGGCTCAGGCGGACAGGGAAATCGTTGAGTTTCAAACAACAAAGCGCCGGTGGGTTAAAGCGCTTTGACTGCAAGTGTGGATTATAGTAGCGAAAGTAGTATGATATCGAGCGACCTGCCCCGGTCTCTATCGGGGCAGGTTCGCTTTGGTATGAGCGGCTTTTTTTACATCTGGAAGTGTGGGGTGAGCTGCCACACGCTTCTGGCATTAGGTGGGTAGGAGATGCCTTCCCCTTTGACTCTTCGGCTACGCTCAAGGCGGGCTTTTTTCGCTCAGGGCTAAAGGCTTTTTCCGTTTGCGTCCTTGTCTTACAACAGATATGATAGGGTTTGTAAAAAAACTAATTTCCAGAGTGGGAATTAGTTGGGTCGTAACTTTTTAATCTGTTTTGGAGGCTAATATTATGAAGAGGTGCCTAATTTTAATTGTGGCCGTCTTGGTGGTTCTGGCAGTAGTGGGAGCCGCATTTGGGCAGGAGGAAGAAAGGACCAGACAGAGAGAGAATATGAGGCAAAGATTTCAGAATATGTCAGAGGCCGAAAGAGAGAAGTTCAGGGCCGAAATGCAGGAGAGAAGAGAGAAATGGGATAGTATGTCTGAGGAGGAAAGGGAGAAGTTCAGGGCCGAGATGCGCGAGAGGTTTGGTGCCGGACGTTCCGGCATAGGGCGGGAGGAACAGCTCAAAGCCATCGAAACGATTGAAGAGCAAGTTGCAAAACTGAAAGCAAGTATAGAAGCCATAAGTCCTGAAGACCGAAGCCGACTTCGAGAGCTTTCTGAAGAGGAAAGAACCAAATTAAGAGAGAAGATGGCCAAAGCGTTTCGAGAGCGACAGACAGCGATTGGAGCCATTGAAGAGCAGCTTGCGAAACTGAGAGGCCCAGGGCAACCACAAGCAGGACGTGAGCCGTCCATCGATGAGCTGAGGGCGATTCAGGAACTGGCGGTTAAAGAGAAGGCCACACAAACAGCCGGTCGTCTGGAAAGGCTGATTGCCCGGTACCAGAGGGAATCGAGAGTCAGGGAGCCGGAACCCATGCCAAGGCCTGAAAGATTAGAGAGACCGCAGAGGGAGCGGCCGGCAAGGCAAGAAAGAGATATCCAAGGCGAAAGCTCGGGCAAAAGAGCACCGGAGTTTGAGCTAAACAGCTTTGATGGCAAAACTGTAAGTCTTTCCGACTACAGGGGCAAAATTGTTGTGCTGGAGTGGTTCAACTTCGAGTGTCCATTTTCCCGATACCATTACGAGACAAAAAATACGATGGTCGAGCTTGCGAATAAGTACAAGGGCAACAATGTCGTCTGGTTCGCAGTGAACAGCACAAACCATACAACTCCAGCGGCGAACAAAGACTTTGCGGAGAAACATAAGCTACCGTATCCAATACTTGATGACAGGTCAGGCAAGGTTGGCCGAGCCTACGTTGCTGAGACTACGCCCCATATATACATCATAAATCCGAGAGGCAGGATTGTCTATGAGGGAGCAATTGATGACTCGCCATTGGGCCAGAAGAAAGAAGGCATGGTGAACTACGTTGACAATGCCCTGGCGGAGCTGACCGCCGGTAAAGCAGTTAGCACGGTGAAAACCAAGCCTTATGGCTGCACTGTAAAATACGCTCAATAAGGCCCGTCAGGTCCTAAAGAAAAGAACAAACGAAGGGACCCGGCGAGTGACTTGGCTTGCCGCAAAAAAAGACTGCGCATTTGCATTTGTGCCGAACAGAAGAGGGCAGATTTGTAAAAAGGCTAATTCCCATCGTGGGAATCAGTTTGTGTGTAACTTTTTTAACATATTTTGGAGGTCAGTATTATGAAGCGGTACTTAATGTCAGCAGTGGTCGTTCTGGTGGTTCTGGCGGTGGCGTGGCTTGCATTCGGCCAGGAGCAAAGTGAGCGGGCGCAGCGTATGGCCCAATACCGTCAGGCACAAATGAAGGCGATTGAAGCGATTCAAGAGCAGGCTGCAAAGCTTAAAGCAGGTATGGAAGCCTCAAGTTTTGACCGAAGCCGATTTCAGGAGCTTTCTGAGGAAGAAAGAGCCAAATTAAGGGAAAGATTCACGAAGATGCGAGAAGAGCGGCAGCAGGCACTTGGAGTGATTGAACAGCAAATTATGATGCTCAAAGGCCGACGGCAACTTGACACGGAGCATGAAGAATCCATAGCTGAGCTTCAGGCGATTTATGCTTTGGCGACATCGGAAAAAGCCGAGAAAACAGCCAAGCATCTCGAAGAGCTAATCGCAAAGCACAACAAAGAATATGAAGACACTATGCAGAAGCTTGGATTAGAGCAGTTCGGGGGAAGGCGTTAAGACCCCAGACGAAGTACCGGCAGTAAAGGCTCTTCTTTGCCAAAGCGTGTTTTTTACGAAACACATTGGCAAGGACGGGCCTTTTTTATTAAAATATGGAGGTTTCAAAGGTTTGATTAACAAGTGTCGTTAAATTTATCTGGATTAATCTCTCGCAAAAAGAAAGGAAGTGAAAATTGAAAAGGTCCTGGATTTCTCCAATTGTACTTTTGTTTGTGGTTTGTTGTTTTTTCGCTTATGGTAGATTATCGCAGGCCGGCGTTGGAGAAAGATTGACGTACATCGACCTTATTCACAGACTTACCGACTTGGAGCACTTGGCAACGCTGCCTGTACCGGACGAAAAGTGTGCTCAGTGGTCGAGCTATGACCGGCGGAGTAAGTATGATGAAATATCGGGTAAGTACATCGATTGGTCGGCTAACGGCGATGGTGACGGTATCATACGCAAGGAAGACGACAGACAAGTCTTTGCGGAGATAGAAGGGCCCGGAGTAATCTGGCGAATATGGTCGGCATTGGCAAAGGAGGGGCACGTAAAGATTTATCTCGATGGTGCCGAGGAGCCTGCTATTGACCTGCCGTTTATAGGGTACTTCAATCGGGAGAATGAGCCTTTTACTCATCCTGCTCTGGTGCATACGACGGCAAGGGGACAGAACTGCTATGTCCCTATTCCGTTCCAGAAATCGTGTAAAATCACAGCGGAGGGAGATTGGGGGAGGTACTACCATTTTACGTACACGACTTACCCTAAGGGAACCATTCTGCCGACGTTTAAGTGTAACCTTTCCGCTGCCGAATCCGAAGCGCTTGATAGAGCAAACCAGATACTTACTCGATGTGGTCTGGACCCCGCAGGGCAGCGTCCAGGTCAAGTAACAATCGAGCAAGAGGATATGACGGCTGCTCCCGGCTCGACAGTGACTGTTGCCAGGTTAAGAGGCGAACGTGCGATTACTTCTATTCGGGTGAGTATGGATTTGCCTGAATCTCCAGAGGACCGTGATGTTCTCCGCGAGCTTGTTTTGAGTATAAGTTGGGATGGTGAATCCAATCCGAGCGTATGGGTGCCGTTAGGAGACTTCTTTGGTACCGCTGCCGGCTTTAACAAGTACAAGTCTCTACCTTTGGGGATGACTGATGAATCCCGCCCGTCAAAGACGGGACGGGATGAAGGCTTTTACTGTTACTGGTATATGCCTTTTGAGAAAAGTGCACTAATAGAGTTAACCAATGATGGTGAAAAGGAACGGCAAGTTAGTTTTACAATTACACATGCTCCGCTTACAAAGCCGATTAAGAATCTCGGAAGATTCCACGCAAAGTGGCACCGTGATGTATTCCTGCCTGAAGAGCCTAACCGAAGAGCAATTGACTGGACTATGCTCAGGACGGAAGGGCGGGGACGTTATTGTGGCGTGATGCTGCATGTTTGGAATCCGAGAGGCGGATGGTGGGGTGAGGGAGACGAGAAATTTTTCGTCGATGGCGAAAAATTCCCCTCTACGATTGGCACCGGCTCGGAAGACTACTTCGGCTATGCCTGGTGTGACCCGACGCTGTTTAGTAACTGCTACCACAATCAGACAATAAGTATGGGTAACCGCGGGCACGTCTCCGTGAACCGCTGGCATATAACTGACAATGTGCCGTTCCAAAAATCCTTCGAGGCAGCGATTGAGAAATACTATCCGAATAGCAAGCCGACACTTTATGCCGCTACGGCTTACTGGTATCAGGCGGCAGGTCAGGCGGACCCGTATAAACCGACGCCTGTTACTGAGCGGACAGGATACTGGGGGCCGATAGAGGTCTTTAAGGTTAAAGGGGCAATAGAAGGCGAAACGATGAAAATTCTTTCGAAAACAGGTGGTAATGCAGCCCGGCAGGACTTGAGCGGGTTCGGTGTGGACTGGAGTAACGAGGCGCATCTTTGGTGGATTGAGGGAAAGTTAGGTGATACGCTTGAGTTAGCCGTGCCGTTAGAGAAAACCGCAACATACAGACTGAAAATGCAGCTTACGAAGGCAATTGATTATGGCATTGTTCAGCTTTATCTGGATGGTAAGAAGCTCGGCGGGCCGATTGACCTTTTCAATAACGGGGTGATACCAACCGATGTTCTCGATATGGGTATTCATAAACTCAGCAAGGGTCAGCACACATTGAGAGTTGAGATTGTTGATGCGAATGAAAAAGCGGTGAAGAAGTATATGTTTGGGCTTGATTACCTCAAGCTGGAAGAAGTTGCATCAAGTTTTTATCTGCCGGAGAACCCATCTTATACGATTTTTGATTCTGTGCGTGATTCAGTGAGGTTTGCGGAGCGCACGTTGGTTCCTTACGAGGGGCATCTTTGTTGCAAGTCGAGCTTTGTAAATGAGCAGGGCGATGTAATGGGCTGGCATGATTTTGGTAATCTTGAAGGGCCGGGCTGGGCGGCAAATGCAGTCGGCGGCGCTTATGAAATCTATTTGTTTGCCAAACATATCAAAAACCCATCTCTGGCCCAGAAAGCTCTTTCTCTGCTGGACCATGTATTGGAGGACGGATTCATCAACTATGAAACGGGATTCATCACAGGCTACCGGGAAACCACCACCGCTCGATTCTGCCTTAATTACCAGCACAAGAATAACTGGTTCTGTCCCGGCTCGATGGCAAAAGTCGCATATCAGCTTCTTATTTTTAGCGACAAGCTTGATGGAGAACGAAGGCGTAAAATGCGCCAAGCAGCCGTAAAGACGGCGGAATGGCTCAACACGAATGTGAAGTCCACATCGAACGGCTGGTTTCCCCGTCGCTGCGAACCCGGCGGGAAGCATTACCCTAAGAATGCCTACGGCGACTCAGATATCTTATTCCAGAAAAGTGGTGACGGGTTATTCATTATTCAGTTATATACGGGGCTTACAAGGCGAGGACTTGCAGACTATACAGAAATAGTCAGACAAAAGACAAACATCTTTATTGAAGCGGACGGGTTCTTTGGAAGCATTAATCACGATACTTATGACGAACATGAAAATGTTGCATACTCTGTGGCGTTCCGTGTCCTGCGAGAGGCGGCCAAGTTACTCGGTGACCAGACAGTCCGTGATTTTGCCTACGAAAAATGCATTGGGGGTCTGGACCAATTTAAGATGGAAGAAAATAGAAACGAAGTACAGACCAAAGGGCTGCTCTTTATGGAGAAAAGCTGGGATACGGCTTACCTGTGGGAAAACGCCGAGGCGGCATTGGCGTATATCGAAGCTTATATTGATACCAATAACGAGCCGTATCTTTCCGATGGGCTTACTATCCTGCGGGCGATAGCTAAACACCATCATGGCCCGTATGGTTTTTTGACTGAAGGAGTGGACTGGAATAATCACGTGGGCAAACAGCATCATTTCAATCAAGCCGAGTACGAGGACATCAAATATACTGAGCCTCTTTTAAATAACCTGCATATTGTGGAGCCAACTTTGCTGGCAATCAAACTTGAGGATGTGGTTCATTAAACCCGAGAATGTTGAATGTGTATATTTCATTAATGAGAAAGGAAATGAAAGATGAGAAAATTCCGGATGGCCATAATTGGAATTGTAGTTTGCGGTTTTTTTATGTGGATACACACGCTTCTAACAGGCGTGACGGTTCACAGCACAGCCGAGGCAGAGGAGCAGCAGGGGGAACATCTTATTCCTGTGAACAAACAGCTTACACAGGATGCGGTGCAGCGTCTTTTGGGGCGGGGGCGGCAGGAAGTCTATCGCGGCAGGGAGCTTGGGACGATTGGCATGCCGGTAGGGGGCGTTGCCGCGGGGCAGCTCTATCTGCGTAGTGATGGAACGCTCGGCCTTTGGGAGATTTTCAACCGCGATGTTTTCACAGGTTACGGTCAGGATAATTACCGCACCTACAGGCCGAGCTCGCCTGTGGACTCCGGTTTTGCTGTCATTGCACAACAAGGTGATAAGGCCTTCGTGAGAACATTAAACGAAGATTTTGAGAGTGTGGAGTTTATCGGGTTGTACCCTATTGGTATCGTTCGATACCATGAAGATGGATTACCTGTGAGGGTTGCGCTAACGACTTCTTCTATTTTTATTCCCCTTAATGCGAAAGATTCTGCCCTTCCAGCCACGGTGTTTCATATAGTCGTTGAGAACATCTCCAACACAAACGTTCGTGCCGGCGTTTTAGGATGGCTTGAGAACGCGGTTTGCATTCATTCAGCAAAGGCAGTTCATGCCCTGCGCCGAAGCCGAATCGTCAATGAAAAGAACAGAACATTGATTGTGCATACAGCAGAGGAAGCACCAGTACCCAAGAATGCGCTGGCCCCTCGGCCGAAAATTGTTCTGGCCGATTTTGAACTCGCAGACTATGGCGACTGGAAAATAACCGGAGAGGCTTTCGGGGAAGGACCTGCGAAAGGCGCGCTGCCAAACCAGCAAGAGGTAAGCGGTTTTCTTGGTAAGGGGCTTATCAATACGTTTCTCGGTGGGGATAAGCCCCATGGCACGCTGACGTTGCCACCTTTCAAAATCTCACGGAATTTTATCAACTTTCTGATAGGCGGTGGTAGTTTCGCAGGTCAAACGTGCATTAATTTGCTTGTTGATGGCAAAGTGGTACGCTCCGCAACCGGTGAGAACAACGAAAAGCTCGAATGGTATTTCTGGAACGTTCAGGAATTCGAAGATAAGATGGCGCAAATTCAGATAGTGGACCAATTCTCAGGCGGATGGGGGCATATTAACGTTGACCAGATTGAGCTATCGGATGAGCCACAGGAAGGGCAAATGGGTCCGCTCGACAAACTTGCAGATTATGGCTCGCTGGTTTTGGCTTCTGCGGAAGAGGGAGCTTCGTCTCAGGATGTCCGCGAGCTTCTTGCGTTTCTCGGAGATTGGGCTGTAGAGCTTAACGCCGAGGGGGATGTTGCCTGGCCAGTTACCGAGAGACGTAGTACGGCTATGGCTACTCGTACCGTAGGTTTGGCGCCAGGTGCCGCACACACTTTTATTTTTGTTCTGGCGTGGTTCTTTCCCAATCATCCGAACGGCCATGAGTATGCCAACCGCTTCAGCAGTGCTGCCGAGGTTGCTCATTATGTCCTCGATGACTACGAACGGCTTGCCGGTGATACCTCCAAGTGGTATAATACCTACTACGAGGATAGCACGCTGCCTCGTTGGCTGCTTTTCCGTTTGCACTCCACTGTGTGCAACCTTGCGACGGGGACGTGCCAGTGGTGGAAGAACGGGCGGTTCTGGGCGTGGGAGGGAGTCGGCTCTTGCCCCGGCACCTGCACCCACGTGTGGAATTACGCTCACGCACCGGCACGCCTTTTCCCACAGCTTGAGCGAAGCGCCAGGGAAATGCAGGACTTTGGTGAGGGTTTCGACTCCGAGAGCGGCCTGGTTGGATTCCGGAGCAACCGCGCTTACGCCGCTGATGGGCAATGCGGTACAATACTAAAAGCCTATCGCGAGCACCAGATGTCCGCTGATGATAGCTTTCTAAAGCGCAATTGGCCTCGCATCAAAAAGGCCCTGGAGTTCTCCATCACCCAGGATGGTAACGATGACGGCCTTATCGAGAACAGCCAGCACAATACTTACGACATCAACTTCGAGGGACCAAACACGTTTGTCGGCTCGCTGTATCTGGCTGCGCTTCGCGCCGGGGAAGAAATGGCAAAAGAAATGGGCGACGAGCAGTTTGCCAAACGCTGCCGAAAGATATTCGAAAGCGGCAGCCGACTGAGCGTTGAGCGTCTTTGGGACGGTGAATATTTCATTCAGCTTGTTGACCTTCAGAAATATCCTAAAAATCAGTATGCAAAAGGGTGCCTGTCGGACCAGCTTTTCGGGCAGGGCTGGGCACATCAGCTCGGCTTAGGCTACATTTATCCGCCGGAATATGTCAAAAAGGCTCTTCAGTCGGTCTGGAAATATAACTGGGCGCCGGATGTTGGGCCATACAATGCCGTGCACGAACCGGAGCGCTGGTTTGCAAGGCCCGGCGAGGCGGGACTGTTTACCTGCACCTGGCCCAAGAGTCCGTACCTCGCAGAAGGCGTTCGCTACAGGAGTGAGGTCTGGACGGGCATCGAGTATCAGGTGGCCGGGCACATGGTCTGGGAAGGTATGGTTGATGAGGCGCTTGCGATTTGCCGCGGCATCCACGAGCGCTATTACCCGGCCAAACATAATCCATATAATGAGGTCGAGTGCGGCGACCACTATGCGCGGGCAATGGCAAGCTGGGGGGTCTATACGGCCCTTGCGGGCTATGAATACCACGGCCCGAAGGGACATCTGGGCTTTGCGCCGAGGCTAACGCCTGAGAACTTCCGTGCCGCCTTCACAGCCGCCGAGGGCTGGGGAACGTTTACTCAAAAACGAGACGGCAAAACGCAACAAGAGCAAATCGAGCTTCGCTGGGGACAATTGAGTCTGAGAACTCTTGCCTTTGCAGTTCCGGATAATTTCCGGTCGGTGAAGGTTTCTGTAGCATCGGCAGGCAGGCCCATTGAAAGCGACTATACGCTTAAAAACAGCCGGCTTGAGATTACCCTGAAGAAAAAGCTGGTCATCTCTGAGAACCAGACGCTTGAAGTAAGCATTCAGCGCCAAGGCGAATAAATCGCCAAAGTTCCGTAAAATAAATATATTTCAGTCCTGAGATTAGTCAATTCCCGGACTTATAGGAAATCTCTAAAAATCTTCTTGTATTCTTCACAAATAGCTGCAAAATGTTATACTGTTCCTTTGTTACTGGTAGTTCAATGAACTGTCATTCCGCACTTGATGCGGAATCCAAAGCTTTCGATCCCTCGTGGTGGACTGGATTCCCGCTTTCGCGGGAATGACAATGGCTCATTTGAAGAGTAATAGAGTGCTACTCTGAACGGTCGTTTATTTGGGGAGAAAAAACAGTAAGAAGAAGAGGAAATCAACTTTAAGTTAAGGAGTGTATTATGAAAAAAATATCAATTGGCTCATGGGCATATACGATTGGCCCTTACGCAGGCAGTCCGGTACCTTGGGAGGAAGTAATAGAGAAGGTTGCGGAGTTAGGCTTTGACGGGGTGGAGTTAGGCGGCTTTCCGCCACATCCGAACCCGGACAATATGCCGAAAAAGAAGCAGCGTGATGCCTGCAAAAAACAGGTGAAGGAATTAGGGCTTGGATGGTCGGGCCTGGCAGCCGACCTCTGGAGCCAGCACCTTATCGACACGGATGACAATTCAGCGTATATCGAATGTTTTCGTAAAAATCTGCAGTTCTGTGTTGACCTTGGAATTCCTGCCATTCGTGTTGATTCTGTTCATCCGCCGACTATTTTTGAGAAGGTTGATGCAGAGACTGCACTGCAGCGAGTCGTGGAGACGTGGAATATTTGTGCTGAAGATGCCGCCGATGAAGGTATCCGTATGGCGTGGGAGTTTGAGCCCGGCTTTGCATTCAATAAGCCGTCGGATGTTGTGCGAATCGTTGAAGAGGTTGACAACGACAATTTCGGCGTGATGTTCGATACGTGTCATGGATATATGGTTGCCTGTACGGGCGCACGTCAGCCGGGCAAGAAGGAGATACTGCCGGGTGGTGTGCTTGAATTTGCACGAAAACTTCGCGGTAAAATCAATCATATTCACCTGATAGATTCCGATGGTACATTACACGGTAATGAAACATCGACCCATGCACCTTTTGGCCAGGGCAAGATAGATTTTGACGAGCTTATGCCGGAACTGGCGAAAAACGATATGGGGCACGATTGGTGGACGATAGATTTGTGCTTCTGGGCGGACGCATGGAAAGTGACAGAGCAATGCAAGAAGGCGGTTGACGAGCTTAATAAAAAGTATGGATAATTAAAGTGAGCTAAAGTTACGAGTGCCTAAAGTTGTGGATTATTTTTTCACTTTAGGCACTTTAGCTCACTTTAGGCACTTTCTTAATGTTAGGAGTAATCTTATGAAGAAGAAACTGAATGTCGGACTGATTGGATACGGCTTTATGGGGCGGACGCACTCGAACGCATACCGCAAGGTTACAAACTTCTTCGACGTTCCGTACGAGCCGGTTTTACAGGTTGTCTGTGGTCTTGTAGAGGCCGAGGCCAAGGACTTTGCCGAGCGGTGGGGCTACAAGTCGCACACTACCGACTGGCATAAGGTAGTCGAGGATGAAAACATCGACGTGGTGGAAATCTGTGTGCCGAACAATCTGCACGCCGAGATAGCTATTGCTGCCGCCAAGGCCGGCAAGGCAATCTGTTGTGAAAAACCCCTGGCGTTGAACGTCTCGCAGGCCGAGAAGATGGTTAAGGCTGTCGAGGACGCCGGTGTGCCCAACCTGGTCTCATTCAACTATCGCCGGGTGCCCGCCGTGACATTGGCCAAGCAGCTCATCGACGAAGGTCGGCTGGGGAAAATTTTTCACTATCGGGCCAATTTCCTGCAGGACTGGACCATCTCAGCAAAGGTGCCGCAGGGCGGGATGGCCACATGGCGGCTGGACATCAAGGCGGCCGGCTCAGGCGTAATCGGCGACCTTCTTGCCCATTGTATAGATACGGCTATGTGGCAAAACGGGCCTATCACCAACGTCTGTGCCATGACGGAGACCTTTATCAAAGAACGCATGCACGCTGAAACGGGCAAGGTTGAGCCGGTGGGTATCGATGATGCTTGTACATTCTTTTGTCACTTTGACAACGGCTCACTGGGCAACTTCGAGTCCACCCGCTATGCGCGAGGCCACAAGGCCCTTTATACGTTCGAGATTAACGGGGAAAAGGCCTCCATCGCTTGGGACCTCCATGACCTCCATCGTCTCAGCTATTTCGACCACGGCGACGAATCTATCATACGAGGCTGGCATTCAATTCACGTTACAGACAGCGACATGCCGTATATGGATAAATGGTGGGTCCCGGGTCTGCAGATTGGTTACGAGCACTCGTTCGTCCACCAGGTGGCTGAATTTTTGCAGAACTTAGCCGAGGGTAAGTCAACATCGCCGGACTTCCGGGAGGCCCTTGCAACACAGTATGTCTGTGATGCGGTGCTGACGTCGGCGAAAAATAAAAAATGGGAAACAGTTAAAAAAGCATGAGCATAAGAGTGGAAACACACTGGCAGTTTATAACTTGTGCACTTACAAATTATGCTCTTATGCAATTGTGAAATAAGGAGAGTTTATGTCTGCTAATTCTATTGCGAACAAAGCACTTGAACAGGGAAAAGGAATCGTTCGATTGGCGCCGAACTGGGTGCCGCGTTCTTTTTGTGTGCCGGGTCGGCGTATCAAGCTGCATCCGGACGATTATTATGCGATTGGGGGTGAGCGCGGCGGTATTGATGAGCGCTGGTTTTCATCAACTACGCCGGCGGACAACGGCCCTTTGACGGCGCCGAATGAGGGCTTGAGTTTCATTGTCTTTGAGGATAATGGAAAAACGGAAAAAGTCCTGCTCAAAGATGCAATTGACGAGCTCAAAGGCGAGCTTATCGGCAAGAGACTGTGGAACAAACACGAGCGCTGGCCGATGTACTCAAAGTTTTTCGACAATAAAGGCGCTTTGCCCCATCATATACATCATCGTGATAAACATGCGAAGCTGACAGGTCAGTTAGGAAAGCCCGAGGCCTATTATTTTCCGCCGCAGGCAAATAATTATGGAGGTGATTTTCCATATACGTTTTTTGGCCTTAAGCCCGGCACCACCAAAGGACAAGTCCGCCAGGCCCTTCTCGACTTTGAAAAGGGTGATAACAAAATCACAGACCTGTCTGTTGCCTATCGGCTGGAGGTGGGGACAGGCTGGGATGTGCCGCCGGGAGTTCTGCACGCACCCGGCAGCCTTTGCACTTATGAGCCGCAAAAGGCATCAGATGTTTTCGCTATGTACGAGTCGCTCCCGCACAATCAGGTTGTTCCTAAAGAACTGCTTTGGAAGGACACTCCTGAAAATAAAGTAGGTAACGTTGACCATTTGCTTGGTGTAATTGACTGGGACCTGAACGTTGACCCCGACTTTGCGGAACATCGGTTTATGCGTCCCAAACCCGTCAGGCCGGTCAAAGAGATGGAGGCTGAGGGCTATATCGAGAATTGGATATGCTATAAATCAAAGGCCTTCAGCGCCAAAGAGCTTACGGTTTTGCCGGGTCGGACTGTAACTATCAAGGACAATGCCGCATACGGATTTATTACGATGCAGGGTCACGGCACGATGGGACCATGGGATATAGAGACTCCTGCGCTTATCAGATATGGGCAGTTGACCCACGACGAATACTTTGTCAGCGAGCAGGCGGCCAAAGAGGGAGTGAAAATCACGAATCCCTCTAAAACCGACCCAATCGTTTTGCTCAAGCACTTTGGGCCTGATAACCCGGATTTAGTTATTGAATAGTGAATCGAGCTGTGAACCACTATTGGTCTGTCAAGCTTGAATCTGTAAGTTGACATTCCCATCCCACGGTTGAGTGGCAGCCTCAAAACCGAAGGTGCGTCTTCACCGCATCCGGCAAGGACGGGCTTTGGGGATGGTGAATACAGGAGAAGCCATCCCCGAGATGCGCTTGAGGCTGCCATCCGTCGCTGTGCTCACAATGACAATAATCGTGTACAATTATATCCCTCAATCAAGCTGTAACAAGCCACTATTCATAAATTAGACATCGCAGAGGATGACGGCCTCTTTGAGAGCCTTGAAGGGACTGCCGGTCGGTATGAACTCATGGCCGACATAACCCAGGTAGCCGGTGCGGACAATCTCTTCCATAATGGGCTTGTAGTTGATTTCCTGTTTGTCGTCGATTTCACAGCGGCCTGGGTTGCCGGCGGTGTGGTAGTGGCCAATGTAGTCCTTGTACTGCCGAATGCGAGCGATGATGTCGCCGTCCATAACCTGCACGTGGTAGATGTCAAACAGCAGTTTCATCCTGGGCGAACCAACTTTCTTGATGATTTCCATACAGTAGTCGGTGTGGTCGCCCTGGTAGCCGGGATGTCCCTGCATTTCGATGTTCACCCGGCTGTTGAGCATCTCCAGGCAGAGATTGACCTTATTGCTTTCAGCGTAGCGTATTATCCTTTTGTAACCGTCAACGCAGTTTCTAATGCCCTCATCGTCCGGAATGTTCTCGCGAAAACCGGTGAACGTGATGACATTGGGAAAGCCATATTCGTGGCAGGCGTCGATGGAGTCCTGGAGCTCTTTCAGACACATATCATGATACTCTGGGTTGTTCATTCCTTTATCGAATCCGTGGCTGCCGAGAATAGCGCAGACGAGATTATACTTTCTGAGGGTGGGCCAGTGCCTGGGTTCGACCAGCTCGACGCTTTTGCAGCCAAGATGACTGGCTACTTTGCAGGTCTGCTCGATGTCCCAGTACTTCTGGTAACACCAATAGACTATGGACTGATTGATGCGGCCTTCGATGGCGCTTTGTTTGGCGGATGTGCCAATACCAATAGTGGCACAGGAGCCGAGGCCAATAGCCGCAGTGCCGGTGCCGGCAACCATTTGGAGCATACTGCGACGGCTGATATGATTGTTGATGGAGGTTTTTGACTGTTTCTTTTCACTCATATTAGTATCCTTTCTGTATGATAATCTTTTCAGACTATTCCTTTTTATACCGGCTTTATAAAAGATGACTATAAGCTCTTTAATGTTAGGGTCAAGGAAAAAACACGCTTTGATTGGGTTTGAATTGGGTTTGTTTTTTGGGCGGCTAAACAATCGTTTTTTCTGTAATCCTTTGTTATAATTGA
>JBAQFY010000445.1:0-3570 GCA_049287505.1 Sedimentisphaerales bacterium
TGCAGGGTTTAGCATATAGTCAAACGCACGACGGATTACCCATATACGCATACGCGCTTTTACGAGAAACGAGTCACGAGATACGAGCGACGAGTTTAGGCCGATGTAGCTCAATGGTAGAGCACAGCTTTCGTAAAGCTGGGGTTGAGGGTCCGACTCCCTCCATCGGCTTTGTGAATCTAACGGGAAAATACAATACGCTCCAGAAAATCCTCAAGGAGCTGGGTAAAGTCGTTGTGGCATACTCCGGCGGTGTGGACAGCACCTTTCTTCTGAAGGCGGCTGTCGATGCACTTGGGGCCGAAAACGTCCTGGCCTGTACGAGTGCCGGCGTTGCCGAACCCTCGAATCAGCTCGCCCGTGCTCAGAAACTTGCCGACCAGATAGGTGTCCGCCTTGAAGTTATCGATACCGATGAGCTATCCGACCCGAACTTCACCGCCAATAAAGCAGACCGCTGCTTTCACTGCAAATCACATATTTGCAAAATCCTGTTGGACATCGCCGAAGAGCACGGTTTCGACCACGTTATCTTCGGCACCAACTACGATGACCTCGACGACTTTCGCCCGGGCAACCGCGCAATGAAGGTCTTCGGCATCCGCTGCCCGCTGGCTGAGGCTAAGCTTACAAAAAACGAAATTCGCCAGCTAAGCAGGCAGCTAAACCTTCCCACCGCCGGTTTACCTTCGTCTCCCTGTCTTGCCTCCCGGCTCAGCTACGGCCTGGAAGTTACTGAGCAAAGGCTAAAACAAATCGACCAGGCTGAAGAATTTCTGCGAAGCCTTGGCCTGTTTGAATTTCGCGTTCGCCATCACGATACTATCGCCCGAATCGAAGTTAATCCGCAAGATATTGATAAAATTACGAGAGAGCCGAGCCGCTCGCAAATAGTTGAAAAATTAAAATCACTTGGTTTTAAGTTTATAGCTGTTGACCTGCAGGGTTTCCGCTCCGGCTCGCTGAACGAACCGCTCTCGGAAGAAGAAAAGCGAAAGAGTCTTTAGCCAATCAAGCTCAGGAATTTTAAACCAAATTTACAATTTGAGGAGCAAGCTATGTATCACAAAAAAACATCCAAAATGCTGAAAGCAACCCTTCCTTTTATCATTTGTGTAAGTATATGGATTCTTTTAAGTTTATGTTCCTGTCAGAACCTTGCAGGTGCCGATTTAAACCGGACGGGAGCAGACGCCCTGGAGTTGCGGCTGATGAGCTTCAATATTCGCTATGGCACTGCTAACGACGGTGAGAATCACTGGAAGAACCGCCGGGAAATGGTTTTTGACGTCTTCCGTAATCATCGTCCCGATATTGTGGGTTTGCAGGAGGCTCTGGATTTCCAGATTGCCGAAATCCGCGAGGCACTTGCCAAATACGGCCGGATAGGCGTTGCACGCGAAGACGGCAAGACCGAAGGGGAATACTCCGCCATCCTCTATCGGCTCGACCGTTTTGACGTGGACGAATCGGGAACCTTCTGGTTTTCCGATACTCCGGAAGTCCCCGGCTCAAGCCACTGGGGCAATGCCTGTGTCCGCATCTGCACCTGGGCAAGATTTATCGAAAAGAAATCAGGCAGGGCCTTTTATGTCTTTAACCTTCACCTGGACCATGTTTCCCAGCCCTCTCGCGAAAAAAGTGCGGTCCTGTTGGCCCAACGTGTTCAAAATAGAAAGCACAAAGACGCCTTTGTGGTAACAGGTGATTTCAACGCAGGTGAAAGCAATCCGGTCGTAATGTATCTGAAAGGCAACACCACACTCAGCGGAGCAGATGGACGCGAATCTGACAATCCCGTCCCAATGGTCGATACATTTCGCGTGCTGCACCCTGATGCTGTAGATGTAAGAACCGCCCACGACTTTAAGGGAGCTCGAAAAGGCAATAAAATCGATTATATCTTCACACCGCCGTCTGTCAAAGTGCTCGAAGCAGAAATCCTATACGACAACGTCGATGGGCGTTACCCTTCCGACCACTTCCCGGTTACTGCCACGCTTCGTCTGCCTGCAAACAGCAAATAGCAAATACAATAAGGCAGGGGAGCTGCCAATTTCTTCTTGCATTTGTCTGAGCCAACGGTTAATCTTAAAAATGAGCTATAACAGCAGGATGTTAGTTTGTGCAAAACAAGGAAGTGCGAGGATGGATATTATAAGCAGTTTCAGGGACAAAGCAAGGGGGAAGAATCTATCTGTTGTTTTGCCGGAGGGCAGAGACGAGCGGATAATTCAGGCTGCCCGCAAACTCAAAGACCAAGACATTGCTCAGCCGATTGTGCTTGGAAAACCCGCCCAAATAGAAGCGGCGATTGAAAAGGCCGGCATCAATCTCGATGGCATTAAAACCATAAATCCGAAGCAAAGTGAAAAGCTCGACGCTTACGCGGAAAAATACAGCCGCCGAAGAGAGGGCATTTCTCCGGCCGTAGCAAGACATATAGTCGTCAAGCCGTTGTTCTACGCGGGCATGATGGTGGCTTGCGGCGATGCCGATACCGCCGTTGGCGGTGTTGCCGGCGCAACCGCGACCCTTATTCAGGCCGGTGTCTTAACCGTAGGTCTGATTCCGGGAATTAAAACTCCTTCGAGCTATTTTCTTATGGTTATCCCTAATTTCCTCGGTGAAAAGGACAAACCATTCGTTTTCGCCGACTGTGCCGTTAATATTGACCCTACGGCCGAGCAATTGGCGGACATAGCTTTGGCTTCTGCTGTGAGCGCAAGGAGACTCCTGGGACAGGAACCTCGCGTAGCTCTGCTGTCGTTCTCCACTCGCGGAAGTGCTTCCGGTCCGAGTGTGGACAAGGTCAGGGAAGCTCTCAAAATAGCCCGGGCACGGCAGCCCGGTTTGGCTATTGACGGCGAATTCCAGGCAGACGCCGCTATTGTTCCGAGAGTAGCCGCCAAGAAGGTTAAGGATGAAAGTACCGTTGCAGGAAAGGCCAATGTCATCATTTTTCCCGACCTCAGCTCAGGAAATATCGCTTACAAGCTCACACAATATATGGCCAATGCGCAAGCCATCGGCCCATTCCTGCAGGGATTTGCAAAACCCATAACGGACCTCTCGAGAGGTGCGACCGTTGATGATATAATTGCCACAGTAATACTGACTTTGGGCCAATTATTGGAGAACAAAAATGAGGTGAGTAGTGAGTGGAATAAGTGAACTAAAGTTTGGAGTGCCTAAAGTGTAAAGTGCCTAAAATGTTCATGGCCATCGTTTAAGGTTGACGATGCTCGTATCGATGCTTGTCATAGAAGCTTGAAAATCGCTTTTCCTCGAGCATCCAACGTCGAGCTTCCAGTCCGATACCAGCTTCGAGGCCGACAAACAAGCTTCTACAACTGGGCAACTTTAGCTCACTTTAGACACTTTCCTGATAACTAATTAACCACTCACCAATTTGTATCTGTTGCGGGAAAATCGAAGATGTCACCCCTGCCCCTGCTTCCGCAGGGGTAAACTTGTCCCCGCGAAAGCGGGGAGCAGGGGTCCAGAGCGAAAAACTGGATTCCCGCTGGAGTTTATCCCGCACACGATGCGGGGCGGGAATGACAAATA
>JBAQFY010000446.1:0-6626 GCA_049287505.1 Sedimentisphaerales bacterium
AATCTTAAATTTGAGCCCATATGATGGGCTTCAGACCTCGCAGCCTTTCTATATGCACATCGTCGGATTATTAAATCAGATGTTCGTTTAAGACTTTGTGCACGTTTTTGTCCTCCCTTATTTCCCACCCTGCTTTTCCATTAACCGCAATCATAGCTGAATATCTACAATATATTTTGTGCATGTGTTCACATGCACAAAGTCACTCTATATCTTCGCGATTTTCGTGAAATGATATTTAGTTACAATATTCGTCTGGCCAGCGGTAGTTGCCTGATGAGGTTCCCGAGTTTCGTAGGATGGGCTTCAGCCCATGCTGTATCTTCGCGATTTTCATGAAACGTTATTTAGTTACAATATTCGTCTGGCCAGCGGTAGTTGCCTGATGAGGTTCCCGAGTGCAAAACACAGCGGCACCGCAATCAGCACGGCCAATGCAAATTTCAAAAGTGGATACAGCGTAATATTTCGGTTCGCCAATGCCACGAGGACTGTAACCGGAGCGTGGATAATATAGGCCGTGTAGGAACTGGCCGACATCGCTTTTGCCGGTTTTCCCTGGTGATTGAGCCTTTTGCGGAACAGCACCAGCAGAGCGATGATTATCGCCACGCCGGCAAACTGCTCCCAAACCGCGTAAGCTAAGCATTGCCGGTGCAGGCCCCCTGCGAACGACGTTATATCGCCGCCGAGGGCTCTACCAAATACAATCAAAGACGGAAAGAGTATCACGATAAAGAGCAGGGCGATACAAAACCAGAATCTGCCCATAGCATCGGGAATCCGCACCAGCCAATTCCGCCGATAGGCAGCAATCCCTACGATAAACATACAGATGTACTGCGGGAAGAAGGGAAACTGAAAATTCAAAGGCCCGAAATTCCAGCCAATCGGAAGCCATATCCGCACGAAAAAGCTAACAGCACCTAAAGCAAGGGCAAATGCGGCTATTGTCACATTACCCGGCACTTTGCCGTCGCTCTGAACGGCCAAGCTGCCCTTTTTTGTAAATCCCCGCCATAGAACATAAAAAACAGCAAAAAACAATAAGGCTTCGACAAACCACAACGGCCCGGTACCGATGTGAAACCTGCTGTAATACCGGACAAGAAGCTTACGAAAAGAGCCCTCGAACTTAATAACATCAACCTTAATAAGCAAGTAAACCAAAAGAGGCTGGATGAAAAAGTCGTAGCACAACAAAGGGATACCTAAGCGCAATAGCCGGTCTTTGAGAAACCGCCGGGGGCCTTTGCGGTCATAAGAGCCCGGAGTGA
Organism: Sedimentisphaerales bacterium; assembly: GCA_049287505.1. Taxonomy (GTDB): domain Bacteria; phylum Planctomycetota; class Phycisphaerae; order Sedimentisphaerales; family Anaerobacaceae; genus NIOZ-UU13. The sequence continues at coordinate 1,278 of JBAQFY010000446.1, forward strand.
AGTATCCCGATATCATGAAAAACAGACCCATCGAAAAGGCCTGAACCGCCCCGTTGTGCCAGGTCAGCACGATAAATGAAATCTTATCCGGCTCGTCAACTTCTGTGTAATACCATCCCCCAGCACCACCATAGGTAATGGACAGGTGTACCATAATTACCAGGCTAATCAGCAGGATTCTCAGGTTATCAATGAAGAATAGGCGGGCTCTTTCCATATCTTATTACTGAATCAAAGTGCCGTCCTCATGTTTGTTCTGACACGCCTCACTCATACATCTCATCGAAATAGCCCTGGGCGCTGACCATCGCCCCTCGCATCATATCTTCAGCTTTTGCGGTCTCTCGTTGGGCCAAAGCATTCATCAGCCCCGCCGTATCCAGTTCCTTCGCTGCCTTTTCACACGCCTCCCAGCTCAGCACACTTCTTATCACGCGGTCGATACCCTGCTCGGCATTATCGTATGCCCGCGTCTGCATATCGTGGCCTTTCCATCGGCTGAAGCCCGCCTCCTGGATAAGCCCCGCAATGGCAACATTCATACCATTGATTCTCACGCCGTGGTCAATGTCATATTTGCCCGGCCCGCCGAGAATAATACCATCATTATATCCCTGGCTGTTCAGGTGCATGTGCACCATCGCATCGTTGTCAAGCTCTTCGACCGTATCCGCCACGTGGTCAAGCCCTATCATCTCCGAATGCCCGAACTCCTTATTGACGCCTTTCTTTTCTCTGGATACCCCGAACTCATCCTCGATTCTTCGCCAGAACAACAACGCGCTCGCCACCGTTGGTATCAGCATAGCCGGATGCCCTTCGTTCGGCTTCGGCTCAAATCCTATATACAAGCTGCCGCCTTTCTTCTGTTCGTATTTACACAACCCTGCGATACTCTCCTTGAGATTCTGATACATCTGTCGAATACCTACTGTCGCAATATCATAGCCGAACGAGCCGTTCCAGATTATCAGCGCCGGCGCCTTGTCCACGTCCGGATGCCACGCCTTTTTCAGTGTTCCGTACGCAAGGTCAACCGTCTTTGTGCCCAATTCTTCCGCGGCCTTTCGCTCACTCGGGTCCAAAGACGCAACTCCGCCGTAAGCAAAATGACAATGTGCCCCCGGCGTAATCATCGCCAGATACAAGCCGTTGTCCACAAGCGCATCCGCCACCGCCGCAGCATTCTTATCATCCACCTCCGCATCATAGTGCATCTCGATACCCAGCTCGACGTTATCAGGCATCTTCGGAACAATTTTATCCGCTACGAGCTTAATCATCTCCGGCGTCCCGAAGTCACCACCCCATTCCGGCCGCATGTCACCCGGCACAAACCCGCCCTTACCCGGATTAAATGTCCATCTGCATATACTGTGTAAAGACTTCTCTGCCATCTCACTTGCTCCTTTCTTCATCTTTTCTCGTCATTAATATACTAAGGTTTGTTGATTTGTCATTCCCGCGAAAGCGGGAATCCAGTCTTTTAACTTTTTTTCTTTGTACTTTCGTGTCTTTGTGGCTAAAAGTCTCACTTTTTTAATTGCTTCTTCAAAACATCTTCCCATCTTCCGTACGCCTCTTGATACGCCGCCTCCAATTTCTCATTAGGCTCTATGGCCTTAACCGGCTCCAGGCCCACAAAGGCACTATCGGCCCCTTTGTAAACACCCGCTCCGATTCCCGCCCCCCTCGCAGCCCCTTGTGAGCCATCGGTATTATAAAGCTCCACGGTCGCACCGGTAATCGTGGCAAAGGCCTCCGCAAACAACGGACTCAAAAACATATTCGCATTTCCTGCCTTGACCGTTTCCAGCTCAATCCCCATATCGCGCATTATCCCAAGACCGTAATTCAGCGCAAAAACTATCCCCTCCTGAGCCGCCCGCAGAAAATGCGCCTTCTTGTGTATATTAAAATTCCACCCATGAACAGATGACCCTATATTTCTATTTTCCAATGTCCTTTCAGCCCCGTTGCCGTAAGGAAGTATCACCAGCCCATCGGACCCGACTGCAACCTCCGCCGCTAACTCATTCATCCGCTCATAATCCAATCCCTCACCGCCGACAAAATTATGCTTCAGCCAGCTATTCAGAATCCCCGTCCCGTTAAGGCAAAGCAATACGCCATATCTTGGCTCATCTTTTGAATGATTGACGTGAACAAACACATTGACTCGCGAGAGTTGGTCGTAATTTTTCTTGTCACTGATTCCATAAACCACGCCCGAAGTGCCCGCAGTAACCGCAATTTCGCCCGGCTGCAATACGCTAAGCGACAAAGCATTATTAGGCTGGTCCCCGGCCCGATAGCTAACTTTGGTCCCCGCCTTAAGCCCTAATTCCTTGGCCGCCTCTTTTGTCAGCTCACCTTGTATAGAAAATGTAGGGACCCTGTCAGCTATCAAATCGCCCGAAATGCCATAATTCTTCAAGACGAATTGCGCTAATTCGTCCTTTTCGAAATCCCACATTATCCCCTCTGACAAACCGGATGGTGTCGTTTTTATCTCGCCCGTCATCTTCATCGCAATATAATCGCCCGGCAGCATTATTTTATGAATCTTCGAATAGACCTTCGGCTCGTTTTCCATAACCCACTTTAATTTCGACGCCGTAAAGTTACCCGGCAGATTGAACAGGCTCTTAAGGCACTTTTCTTTTCCAATATCTTCTGCCGCCTGTTCACCGATTTGCACCGCCCTGCTGTCGCACCAGATTATCGAAGGCCTCAATAACTCTTTATTCTTGTCCACACAAACCAGCCCGTGCATCTGATACGAAATTCCTATCGCCTCCACATCCTCCATCTTATAACTTGTGCCCTTATGCCCTTGTGCCCTTGTGCTCTTGTGCCCTTGTTCGCTTATACTCTTTGTGGCCTTCTTCACATTCTCCCACCACACCGCAGGCTCCTGCTCAGCCCAGCCGATTTTCTTTGCGATAATCTCCAACTCTTTTTCCGGCGAACTCGCACTCGCCAACACCTTACCCGTCTGGCTATCTATCAGCGTCGCCTTTATCGACGAGCTCCCAACGTCATATCCTAACAATAGCGCCATTTACATAACCTCTCCATAATTTACCATTTATTGTTTAACCGCACGTATTTTCTTTAAAAAATGTTTAGCCCCAGCCTCTGGCTGGGGTTCTTCTTCTGCCAGAAGTTGTTTTTTGGGGGGTTCATCGCTAATTATGCCTGCGCACATAATCGATTCTATCCTTCAAAGATTTCTCATCAAAGCAATACCTCTTGTCATACCCTCTCGTCCACACTCTTCCGCTAAATCCATTCGCTCGCAGCGTAACCCTTGCCGAATTCTTACAATGTCCAACAAATAATTCTATCGGCTCACCGGTATAATTTACTACTATATGCACATGGTTGTGACAAATTGTCATCGAATATATCTTTCGGACTAATCTCTCAGCCTCACTTTCGATAGCTTTACGGACAGTTTCTTGCTCTTGCCGGGTTAACTTTACTGTTTTTCCCGCCTGTTTTGCCACGTTCACTTCTCGCAAACTTCTGTTTGCCCCCAAAACTTTGCCTTTCTTGACATATCCTCGTTCGTCTCCTTGCAGCCAACTACCATAAGTTGTCCACGTCACCATATATCCTAACGTCTTTGCCATATCAAATAATTCCTCTTTATGTTTAGGGTTGCTTTCCTTTTCTGTTTAGCCCCTGGCGCTGCCAGGGGTTGTTCTTCCTTTTCTGTTTAGCCCCTGGCGCTGCCAGGGTTTGTTCTTCCTGGCCGGGGTTGTTCTTTCCCGCCGTTAATATAACCAAAAAGGGCTGGACAGGCCGGCCCTTAATTTGCAAACCTTTTCTTTAATGTTTAGCCCCTGGCTTTGCCAGGGGTTCCTTTTTCTATTCCTCCGGCGGCGCCAATCAAAAACACCCTCCAACTCCAGCCGATTAATTTTGGATTTCATAAAAGAATTCCCTACGTTGTTTTTCCAAGCTCATTTCTCCACATTTGCAATCAGATCTGGCGTAAAGGTCAAGACCTTCGCCTTTCCCTCCTCTGTCCATCTGGCCAACACACTTCGCCCCGGAATGTCAGCTCCCTGATAATGGCGCGATTCTCGTGAGAAATTCGCCACCAGTTCCAAACGCTCATCAAAAACGGTGCGCTGCAACATTCGGTCGGAACTCAACCAGCAAAAGTCCGTCATCTGTGCAAAACCCACATCCCTATGCAGCGGTGAAAAAAATGCATAATGCCTTTTCATAATCGCCCGATGTTTTTCAAACTCATCCAGATTAATATGATACAACGGCGGGACCATATACAACAGTTCGGTCAAGGCGACCGTATCGAGCATATTGCTGTATTTAAGACTGCCGTTGGCCCATTGGTGAGTAGTTACAACCGAATCATGAAAAACCACTTCATAAAGCGGCAAACGAAACCGTGGTTCGTAGTAAAAATACCTATACTCCTCCTTCATCGGCACCTGATTCACGAATACCTTTGGGCCATCAGGAGGATAATATTGCCCCAGGTAGTAATCTGAATTCTTGTCCCTCAAATCAGGGTCGCCCCACCCAAATACGGGTCCGAACATCCCTTCGGCCACGTGGATCACTCCTGCAGCGTATGAGCTGCCGCCCTCCGAGCCGATGACTACTCGGAACGTATCGCGAATCCAGGCGAGCCGCTCCATACGGGCTTGCACATCGTCCGCCTGGCTCGCCCGGTGAAAAGGCGAGTAATCATCATAAACCTCGCCGTAAGCATCACAATCAACAAAATAATAATTATAAGGAACCTTGCTCATATTGTCACGCACGCGCTTTTCTACATACGGTCTGGCGGCAATCGGACTTAGCTTATAACCGGCACCCTTAAATCCCCCTCGTTTCTCTCCGTCCCTGCGAACGATCGGCCCCTTCTCAAAGAGTTCCCTATCGAACTGTGCAGTAGTCCAGGTACTATCTGTGCCTCGCGTCGAAGGGTCGTGAATACTGTGATAGGAATCATACGTACCGAACAGGTAACCCATTTGGTCGGCCTGCTTTGCCACCTCGGGACGTTTTTCTACGCCCTCCCAGCCGTCCACGCACAATCTCATCCGGTCAAAACCATTTTCCCTGAGCTGCTCCAGCATCTTGATTGAAACACCGTCGCCCCACTCTGCAACAGCTAACATAAATTCCGGAAAACCTGCACGCAGAATCAGCCCGTTCATCCGGCAAATCTCCGCGGTGGTAAGCCCATTCGCCCCCTTTTTAAGCAAAAGGGTTGCCTCTTCAGGAAGGTCAACATTTCGCCAACAGGCTTCATCGTAGAAGTCCGGCCTTTCCAATAAACGTGACAGCTCATCGGCAACCTGGTTT
>JBAQFY010000447.1:0-6357 GCA_049287505.1 Sedimentisphaerales bacterium
CTAAATATGCTATCAGGGAAGGATTGACCTCAACGGAATTCTAACCATCTATGCTGGTTACCAGCGCCGAACACGAGAAATAATCATTGTTCTGGCCAAAAATTTTTGATATTTTTGTTAAGTTGACGGGTTTAGCAGCAGAGCTTATCATTTTAGATGAAAAATATGGAGTTTATTTCCTGCACAAACTATGACTTCTCAAAGTAACTTCGAATACAAAACAACTGTAGCAGACGAACACTGGCGGAACGAAGAGCTGCAGTGGGCGCGGATTCTTTCCTCAGGCAAACCGGCCAGGGGTATGGTCCTGCTTTATATACAAAAGGCGTGCACTGCGTTTCATGAGTTTGAGCCGGCCTGGAAAGAGGGTGTCTTAAAACAGGAGCGGGTTGACTTCTTCCGTCGCCGGTTGGCAAACAGGGTCAGGCATGTATTGGTAACGATGGAAAACAATGGTCTTGATACAATTAAAGGAGCCGCTGAGCTGGCCGAGATTCTACGCTCTATCGAATCGGCAAAAACCGCGGACGAGCTGTCCGAGCTGACTGAAAAAGTACATACCGTCAACCACTTACTCCTAAATTCTTTGGAAGACAGATAGAGGAGGAAAGAATAGTTATGAAAAGTATTAACCGTCGGGATTTCGTGAGGAGTTCGGTTGCCGCAGGGATTGCGGTGGCGTTGCCGTTTTCACGCGTACGAGGAGCGAATGACCGTATTTATGTGGGTGTGGTCGGTCTCGGTGGCCGTGGCACGGGGGCACACATTCCATCCTTTGAGGACCAGGAGGGCGTAACCGTCGTAGCCCTCAGTGATGCGGACCAAGAGCGCATGGCTGCGGCGGCCAAAATGGTCGAATCAAAATATGTCCACAAGGTCGAGCAATATGTTGACATGCGTGAGATGTTCGACCGCAAAGACATCGACGTAATTGGTAACGCAACGCAGAACTACTGGCATGGGCTGAGCACAATCTGGGCATGTCAAGCCGGCAAGCACGTTTATGTCGAGAAGCCGCTGTCACATTACATCTGGGAAGGCCGGCAAATGGTTAACGCTGCCAGGAAGTACAACCGTATTGTCCAGTGTGGTACCCAGCGCCGCTCGCAGAGTTCCATTGCTCAGGCAATCCAATGGATACGGGAAGGAAATCTCGGTAAGATAAAGTACATAACCGCTTTCGCCAACAAGCCGCGTTCTTCGTGCGGCAGACGCGAGACTCCACTCACTATCCCTGATACTATCGACTACGACCTATGGTGTGGCCCTGCCGGGAAAGTGCCAATCTATCGCGACCGGCTCCAATATGACTGCAGCTTCGACTGGAACACCGGCGATGGCGAGTCGTGCAACCAGGGCGTCCACGAGGTGGACGTGGCCCGTTGGTGTCTGGGCGAGAAGATGCTTCCCCGCAAAGTAATGAGCATTGGTGGCCGGTTCGTGTTCAATGATGCCTGCAACGTCCCCAACACTCAGGTCATCTACTACGACTTTCCAACAGCCCCGTTGCTTTATGAGGTGCACAATCTGTACAAGGCCAAGGGCTCAAGCGAAATGCCCACGTTTCGTGGCGAGGGGGTGGGCGTGATTGTCGATTGCGAAGGCGGCTCGGTGAGTCTCTATCGCGGCATCGCGTGGGACAACAACGGCAAACAGGTCAGGTCGTTTAGCGGCGGCGGCAATCATTTCGTCAACTTCATTGAGGCGGTCCGCAGCGGCCGACGGGAAACTCTCAACTCCGAGGTCCTCGAGGGCCACCTCTCCACCGCTGTTTGCCATACCGGCAACATCTCGTACCGTCTCGGCAAGAAGGTCTCGAAGGAAGAGATGCGTAGCCAGGTTCGAGACATTCCGGTTTTCAATGACATGTTTAATCGGCTGCTGGAGCACCTTGCAGCCCACGAAATCGACGTTGACGCCAAGACGGTGACGCTCGGGCCGTGGCTTGAGATCGACCGGGAAAATGAGTGCTTCAAGGGCAATGAACAAGCCAACCGTTTGGTCCGTGGTTTTTACCGTGAGCCATACATCGTGCCGGACTTGTCGAGTTGAGCGCGGGGCCGGAATGCGACGGTTCTGCCGCCTTCGAGGCGTTCATCCTATTTTGCGGTTATAGCTCATGAAGCATTTTAACGGCTTGTTTCACGACGATATTAGCTGCTTGAGGTGCGAAGGGACTGCTTCTGATTTCGTATCCTCCTTCAATATACAGATGCTCCGGTGGAAGATACCCGGCTGCACCGTTGCAGTGCGTAATCACAAAAGTATGCTTATAGGGTGAAGCAGCTTTAATTGCCATACCTATTTCCGTCAGCACCTCACAGCCAATACCTATAAAAGCAATATCACCTACCCGTGCGGCAGTAATATTCAGCGGAACAGTGGGGTGGTCTTTCTCAGTTGTATCTTCACTTCGTAGTTTGCCCGGAAGCTCAAGCGTTACAAAAGCGGTTGCGATTTCGCCACTGCCGTCCCCGTGCTTTCCTGCGAAAGCAGGAACGGGGATTCCAATATCGCGGAAAACATGCACCACCTCCTCGCCCAACAGTGTCCCTAATAGCACCGGCTCAGGAATCCAGCCCGGTTCGGTGTTGAATTCAGGAAGCACTCTAAACCACGGGTCGATATTGCCGGATGCACCTGCGAATGCGGCAGTAATTATGTCTTCGCCAAGAATCTTCTCAACAAACTGTTCAGCTAATCCGAGGACATCACCGCTGATGGTATAATTTTTACCTCCCAGGCAGGTAGCGTGGGTCGCATAATCAAATAGTGCGGCAATTGGACTGTCGTCAGGTTTTGTTATTTTTACCACTAAAACCTCTTTGTCGGTAGGACCATAGGGATTGCGTCCGAGTCTTATTGAGCTGTTTCCTGAGCTATCGAATGTCAGCTCACGTCGATTCGCGCCGACAGGGGAATATCCGATACCTGCACCGATATGGACCGGCTCCATATTACTCATCGCCTTGCGAATTACTTCGAGCAGCTTAGCTTTTAAGTATTCAGTATATTCGAGATTATTCGGGTGACCTTTTTCCTTATCTATCGTCAGGCTTGGCCCGGCGTGTGTATGTATAGCGCTGAGAAAAAGCTCGGATGGCTCAAGCTGGAGCTCGTCTAAAATAGCTTTCCGTATATAGTCAGCCGTTCCATCATAATAGCCTATCAAATCACTTGACACCAGCACGAGCCGTTGAGCATTATTTTGGTTCCCGCGAAGCGGGGTCCCTTCAAATACAACAACACGGGCGGATAAAGGGTCGTGAACGCCCTGAGATAAGCCTTTACGGGCGGCATAGCCGGCCATATTAACAGGTTTTTGGGGCGTTATATCGACCTTTGCAGTACCGGCGCGCAATCCTGGGGATTCCATGCGGAGAACACTCGTACTTTCCTTAGATTGGACGGTTGAAGTTTCAGGGAAAAGACAGATTGTAAAAATTGTGACGATTACGATAATTCCCCTGAGCGAAAAGACAAATACTTTTCTCATGGCAAACCTCCTAAATACGAGCCTTTATTTTACAACACAATACATTCTACTGACGAACATATTATACTTTCCCGACGTCCGTGTGCAAAGGGTCTATATCTCAGACTTCCGGGTTTTTTCGCAGGCTTCCAGGCAGCCATACCCGGCGTAGATTGGGTTTGAATTGGCTTTGTTTTTTCATAGCCCTTAGCCTCATTTTTCTTGATAATCCTTTGTAAATACACGCTTTGCATCAATTTCAGCCTTTCGGGAATTGGGTTTGTTTTGGGTTTGAATTGGGTTTGAATTGGGTTTGTTTTCACCAAGTGTCCAATTGTATTTATTGTCATAAGTCATTTTTGATAAAATCCTTAGATTCATTTGCAATCCGCCTACGGCGGACAAGATTGGGTTTGTTTTGCATAAAAGGGGTTGATTTGTAGAGAGTTCTCGACAGATGTAGAGGGCAAGTTAGTGAAGAGTGAGCTAAAGTGCCTAAAGTGAGCTAAAGTTAGATTCTCGATGCTCATGATTGGTTATTCCTCCTAATTTACTATTTACTATTTACTATTGACGAATCACGAATCTGGGCCGACTGGCTCTAAGTCCTTGCTGCGCTGCAGCTTACGAAATGCAAACTGAAATGCCATCTTCGCCTGCTGGCGGTTTATGTTAGCCATCCGGCCAACATAGGCGTATTATAACATAATATCAAACAATAGTCAAATAAAAACGGCCAAAAAAGCATTTTTTTAACCGCCTGCCCTGAGACCATTCACCTACCCCTTCGGCTGCCCCTTCGGCTTCGCTCAGGGATTCGGCTAATTCAAGGCTTCGGCTAACTCAGGATAGACTCCGTCGAAGGAGGACGCAGAGTAATTCAGCAATGAAAAGGCACGAAAAAAACACTCCCTATGGGGCTGGCGGTAACCTTTAATTCATCCTAAATATGTATGATGTACTCAGATTTTCAACAAATTGTTCCATCACGCAATTTTTTATCCAACTCACGAATTTCCACAGCTTTGGACCGAAAAGCTTGAGAATTTGCCTTGAGCGATTCAATTATCTTGTCTTTCTGAGTCTGCGATATTTTGACTTTTGAGCATTCAATTAAACGCTCCATAATATCGGCCATAAGAGGACTTTTGTGTTGAACTGGCGGCTGCTCAATGACTCCATCGCCTGTCTGCACCAAAGTATTGTCCCAAACATCGTTCTTGCCTTTTCGTATTACAGTGAAGATTAAAACTCCTGCCAGATTAGCAAAGACATAAAATCCATCCAAACCAGGAACAAGGAAAGTATAGCCGAAAGCGCTTATCCGGAAAAGAAAATTGGGTTCTATGTCTTTAAGGTCTGAGCTTGCACCAGTTATTTCAAACAAAGGTAGTATGTGATTCTCCATATCACCAATATTAGGTCTTTTCCCCAATAGAAAATCGGCAAGAATCGTTTCAGCATTATCAAGAACACAAAGCACATCGGCCGAACATTCTTTCTTGGAATGAAAATCAATATTGTCGAGATAAAGTGTGCGCCAATTAACTGAACTGATAAAATAGCTAAGCCAAGAGCCATAAGAAAAAGAAGTTTTTCCCAATTCGTGATAAGGCTTGAAAATATTTTCAGCAAACTCTTTTTCAGCTTGTGAAAATTTCTGCTCGCAGACTTCACACAACATCTTGGGCTTATCACCGTCTTGTTTTCGTTGATTTGGATTCAAAAAACCTCCACGAAGGAAACCTGTCGGAGAATTTTCTTTTATTCTTTCGAAAACAAATTTAGGGATGATGTGACTTTCTTTAAGTAATTTATCAGATTTGCAAAGTGCACAAGTTGCCATAAGATTCTTCTAATTAAGTTTATTTACATCTTCGGCCTACTTTTTCTTCTTCGCGCGTCTTACTGGTCATTAACAAATCCTAAAATGGTAAATGGACCCGATTATTAGTCCTGAATATTCCATAGTCTCTCATAGTTCCCTTATAAATATGCATGGTGTCCCGAGATTTTGTAAGACTCATTTCTTTAGCTTCCGTTTAGGTACAGATGTTCTGAGCGATTCCGATGTCTTGTCGAGAACGTATAGTTCTTCAAGTAGATGGTCCACAATGTTCATCACAACTTGCAGGTTTTTGTCTGTCGGAAAATGACCCCGATGAATAGATGCGTGGCCAACCTTAAGAAGATTCTCGATTATCTTTCTCTTCTTCGGTGTGATGAGCCTCTTTTCTTCAAGCTTGTGCAACTTCTTTGCAAAGCTGCCAATGTCTCCCACCTGATCATTGCAGACCATATCAATGACTGAACGCAAGCCCATGGAAGGCAGCGCACTCAATTGCTTTTGACGGGCGTAGCGAACCTCCAATAGCATCTCTTGAATGTTCGTTGGTAAACTTGCATACCACTGCGGGATATCACTTGGTTTGTATAGATGCTCGCCGTTCATCTCCCTGAGAAACAGTGGTTTCGGAGATTGGCCTCTGGACGTCGAAGAGCCACCATGCGAGGGATGACTCGCCCAGTCACGGAGTTGCTGGATGATATCATCGAAAGTCTTGTATCTAAGAATACTCTCGCCTGGACTAACGTGGACTTCTTGAGAACATAGAAGATCCGAAGTGTGTGAACCCCAAATCGGTGCGTCCACTAAATAGGTGAGCACCAAGCGAAGCTGGAATTCCGGAATGTGTGTCTTTTGAACCATTTCTGCAAGAGTTACGGGAGCGTCGAGGCAGTCCTTGTAGCTAGCCCGCAAGAGGAGAAACACCTGATCGCATTGACGAAGGAGCGTTTCAATCCTAACATCCTCGCCCTTCATCTCGGCTAAGGCGAGCAACTTGATGCAGTAGAGATTGTCCTTTTTCTCGATATATGGG
>JBAQFY010000448.1:0-4134 GCA_049287505.1 Sedimentisphaerales bacterium
AGTGAGTAGTCTCGGACATTTTTCAGGATTTCGCTCGAAATTCAATCTATTTTATGGTATAATATACATTTAACTGATGGAGTAGAATCAAAGAAATACATATCAAATATCGAATAGGCAATATCGAATGTCGAAGTACAAATCCACGTTCATACCCGTCAATCCGTGGTTAATACAAATTCCAGAAACTGCTTTTAATGAAAAAAACATGTTAATCAGAGCAGAAATCGACGAAAAGTTTGACGATTTTATGCAAAACAAACCCAATTTTCAAAAAATTAAAATGAACGTAAACCTCTATCTAACAAATGATTATGAAAAAAATTGCTTTTTCGCACTCCCAAAAAAACAAACCCAATCAAACCCAATTTTTTAGTGAGGCCAATATATGGTTATGAGTGAAAAATCAATATTCGCGATTATAATCGCGCTGCTGTTTCACATTCAGGCTTTCGCTGCGGATTGGCCACAATGGCGAGGCCCCAATCGGGACGGCGTATGGCGGGAAAAAGGTATTGTGCAAAAATTTGAAGGCCGACAATTGCCAATCCGCTGGAGTGTTAAAATTACAAATGGTTACAGCGGCCCCACCGTTGCCAAAGGCCGGGTTTATGTTACCGACTATTTAACTTCGCCAGCTGAGGTCGAGCGCATCCATTGTTTTGACGCAATGACCGGAGAAAGAATCTGGTCTCATACATACGAATGCGAATAAAAAAAAGTCGGTCACCCTAATGGTCCACGCGCTGCGGTTACCATCAACGACGACCGTGCTTATTCGCTCGGGACTATGGGACATCTGTTCTGTTTGGACGCGGCAAAAGGAGACGTCCTCTGGAGTAAAGATTTGTACACCGAATATAAAATCAGGATGCCCATTTGGGGTATCGCCGCTGCGCCCTTGGTAGAAAACAATCTTGTTATAGTGCAAATCGGCGGCAAAGATAACGCCTGTCTGGTTGCATTTGATAAAGTCAGCGGGGAAGAGAAATGGCGGGCCCTGAACGACTCGGCTTCGTACTCGGCGCCCATTATCATTGAACAGGCAGGTAAACGCGTCCTGGTTTGCCTGACCGGTGAGAGAATTGTCGGACTTGACCCTCTTAGCGGAAAGCTCTACTGGCAACATCCATTTGCACCGTCTCATGAGGTCATCAGCATTGCTACGCCTGTCTTCGAGAACCAGTGTCTTTTCGTCAGCAGCTTTTATGACGGCTCGCTTCTGCTCAAAGTCAATCTCGACAAGCTCGCTGTGGAAGAAGTATGGCGCCGCAAGGGCCTTAATGAAAGAAATACTGATAGTCTTCATTGCTGCATATCGACACCTGTCCTTCAAGGTGATTATATTTACGGCGTGGATAGTTTTGGTGAACTCCGCTGTCTGGATATGAAGACCGGCGACCGCATCTGGGAAAGTCTCGATGCTGTCCCCAAAGACCGCTGGTCCAATATTCACATGGTACGAAATGAAGACAAAATATGGATGTTCAATGAGCGTGGGGAATTGATTATCAGCAAGCTCTCACCGGAAGGATTTTGTGAAATCAGCAGAGCTAAACTCATCGAACCTACAAAAGGACAACTGAATCAGCGAGGCGGGGTCTGCTGGTCACATCCGGCCTTTGCGTACAAACACGTCTATATCAGAAATGACGAAGAGCTTGTCTGCGCGGACCTTTCCGTCGAAAAATAAATATCGCCAATTAAAGCTGGGCGGCAAAGTAACTGTCCCAAAATGTGTGGTTGACGATTTTGACCACAATTTATTGTGGTTCAGCAGGAAGGCAAAGCGCAGCAGATTGGGCATTGAAAATTTTCCCACAATCTTTGGGATGGTTTTACGGCAAAAAAATATTGCAGTATCTTGGGAATCTAATATATATTATATGGAACTCAGGGCTCGTAGCTCAGCGGTAGAGCAGTGGACTCATAATCCATTGGTCGTAGGTTCGAATCCTACCGGGCCCATTTGTCACATTTTCTTTGTCGGTAGGTGAGACTGCGTGTCTATTTCCACCCAACCTTTCTTTTCGAAAGCATTTGTGTTTATCTGGAATCACTGTGTCGCCGGGTTTATCCGTTTCCAGATGACATTCAAACTTCGCAATTCAGAGACTCTTTGGCCTGTTTCTATGGCCTTACTGCTGTGCCATCGCTTCTGCGCACTGGGCTCCAATAACCAGGATGGTCAGGCAGCGGAAATTTTGCGGCCAGCTCCTCGTCAATGTCAACACCAAGACCAGGAGCCTCGTTTACGTACATGTAGCCATTCTTCATAGTGGGACACCCCGGAAAGACTTCCCTTGTCCTATCGCTGAACCGGCTGCTTTCCTGAATCCCGAAGTTTGAAATCGCCAGGTCAAGATGCGCGTTGGCAGAATGCCCTACTGGGGAAACATCGCCAGGTCCGTGCCATGCTGAGCGCACGTTGAACCATTCACATAAAGCGGCAAGCTTTCTGGCAACGCTAAGGCCGCCAATTTGCGAAATATGCACGCGTATGAAATCGATAAGTCTCTCTGATACAAGCCCCGTCCACTCATGGGGATTGTTGAACAGCTCACCCATAGCAATTGGTGTGCTGGTTTGCTGCCTCAATAGTCTGAAATATCCATTGTCTTCAGGAGCGAACGGGTCCTCGATAAAAAATGGGTGATATTTTTCCAGCTCCTTTACCAGACCGATAGCCTGTATCGGCGGTATTCGTTCGTGGATGTCATGCAGCAATTCAACTTCATCACCACAGGTATTCCTGATATGCTCAAACATCTTGATAGTGGCCCTTATGTAGGGTCCTGGCTCCATATGTGAATCCGATGGTAAGCCAAATCCCTCATCCTTGAAATGCGTCTTCTGTGAGAGGTGCGGTGAGCCATAGCCGCCGAGCTGTATCCGTATGTGCCTGAAGCCTTCTTCCATAGCCCTGCGTACACTGTTTTCAAGTTGTGCGAGTTCCCGGCCACTACAATGGGTATAACAGTCAGCCGCAAATCGGCATTTGCCTCCGAGAAGCTGATAAACGGGCATGTTCGCCCGCTTTCCCTTTATGTCCCACAGGGCCTGGTCCAGGCCGCTCAGAGCGTTGTTTAGAACAGGTCCGTTGCGCCAATAAGAGCTCGTATAGGCGTTCTGCCACATATCCTCTATGTTGTCGGCGTCCCTGTCTTTTGCAAACGGATTCAGGTATTTATCCACGGCCTCAGCTACGGGCAAGGGCCGCTGATTAAAGGTGGCGCATCCTAAACCATACAGGCCCGGCTCGCTCGTTTCAACCTTGACCACGCAAAGGCGTATCCTTTGTGGGGCGGTGAGAATGGACTTGACATTAGTGATTTTCAAAGGGGGCAGTCCTTTGGTTGCTTGTGCATAAGTATTTGCAACAGTTTCATCTGCTTTTAAGGCAGTTCCAAAGATGCCCGTGGCTAATCCAAGTCCCATCCCTTTGATAAGATTGCGTCGATTCATTTTTACCTCCTTTTTTCATCCAGTACCAGTCCTCACGTGCCGGCGCTTCCTAACACCTGTTTTTCAAAAAGTGCAGGTACTGTCACACATCATACGGTTTTCGAGCTCACATTAACGGTATGTTCAATGCCTGTGCAATACCTTTCATATAGCCAATCGCGAAGACCTTTCCCTGCATTGCATAGCCGGGGCTTTGGTTGCTCTCGCCTCCTAAAGTGGGAGCGTGGTCAGGACGGATTGGTCCTTGGAAACCGACTTCGTGATAGAGCTTTAGTATTTCGGCCATGTCGGTCGGCCCGTTATCATGAAACGTCTCGCGGAAACGTTCGCTCGTGCCCTTAACATCGCGGAAGTGGACGAAAAAGATCTTGCCCTGTTCGCCGAACTCCCTTATCAGCGATTTAATGTCCTCACCCATCAGCACGAAGTTAGCCTGACAGAAAGCGATACCATTGACCGGGCTTGGCACAATCTGAAGTACCCTGCGGAAGGCATCGGCGCTTGTAAGGATGCGTCCAATGCCGCGAAGCGGTGAAATGGGGGGGTCGTCCGGATGCAGGGCCATTTTCACGCCAGCCTTTTCCGCTACGGGGATGACCCGTTTTAAGAAGTATGTGATATTATCCCAGATTTTTTCCTCGCTGATTTTACCCCACTTAGTGAGTCCAT
>JBAQFY010000449.1:0-6030 GCA_049287505.1 Sedimentisphaerales bacterium
GGGAAAAGCGATACTCGCGTGGGCACCCCAGGGTAAAACCCTGGGCTAAATACACTGCGTTCGCGGAAATGGTGTAAGCGGGCCTCACGATGGCAAAACCTGCCAAACAGAAGATGGGTAAACCCCCGGCAGTGTCAAGTATCCTCGAATGCCTTGATTTGGGCGGCGGCTCGACTGCCGTTGCGCTCGGCGAAGAGGATGTTATAATCCTGGTCGCTTTTGAAAGGCGGGTCAAGATATACAAGGTCAACCGATTCGTTTTCGATATAGCGGCGGAGTATTTCCAGGTTATCGCCGTAATACAAAACGTTCTCTGCCATATCGCACCTCTGTTTTATTCAAAGGGGAATCGCCCGTAATGTTCCTGTAAGGAAGCATTATACCGCAGGTTGTTACGATTACAAGGGCAATAAGAACCCCAAAGCGAGCTTTGGGAAAAAAATAAACCCCGACCGCGCGGGGTCGGGGCTAAATCAAAAAATAAAAACCCCCGACAATGCCGGGGGCTAACAAAAAAGGAAAACCCTAAGTGAAACTTAGGGCTAAATATTTTGAGATTGCCAGGGTCCTTCGTTCCCGGCAATAACAAATAGAATTAAGAAAGCATAATGAAGAATTAAGAATTGGTGAGCGGGGGGAAAGAACGAATGGTGGGGCATCCATTCTCCGTCCCGAAAAAATCGGGACTTCGAAGGACGAAAGCCCCACCCTACCAGTAACCGCCACGCTTTTATCGCGTTACAGACCACTACCGTAATCCGGATGCGATTTCCCCTTGCATTATGGACACAGAAATGATAGAATTTTTTAGGCGTCTGACTTATATCTACATTGGTATTTCCTGAGCCGGCTCTGCGGTTGGGCTCCGAGGGTGAAGAATGAAAAAAGCCTGCTTATTAACTTTAGCTGGTTTATGTTTACTTCTGGCGCTCGGTGGTGTAACATTAGCTCAGCAAACAGCGCTCGAATACCCATATTATCTGCTCGATGTATATAATCCTGACGAGGATTGCTGGTATGGTATGGATATTGAAGGCCGCTGGCCGGTGCCCGTAGTCCCGGAGCAGTTGCTCATCGGCCGCCCGCCCTCAGGTCTCTCCGGCCTCACAATACCCACCGACCACTGGGTCGAGCTGAAGTTTCGCGGTCGGCTCATAGACGGCCCAGGCGATGACATATTCCTCATTGAGCTGGACGCTGTTGATGAACAAGCCCTCGTCTTCATTACGGACGGTTCCGGCCGGGAGTACCTGCTCGGCTACGCTTTGGTTCCGGATATCGGCTCGTACGAGCAAACCGAAATCGGCTTCGACATCGCCGGTGCTTCATTCCCGTTTGTACCATCTGCAATACGTGTCCTCGGATTAGACCTCAGAGGAGGCTCGCCAGGCTTTGATTTAGCTAATGTACGTGCGCGGCTTAACGCTGACTGCGGCTATACCGCCTGTAATCCGAGTCCCGCTGATGGCGCCAAAAATGTGCCCCTCGATACCGTCCTAAAATGGTCGCCCGGACGTTCTGCAGAAAAACACATTGTCTATTTCGGAACCACCCTTGCCGATGTGGACGAAAGTGCAATCCCTGTTAGCAATCCGCCGCTGGATGTCAGCAGCTTCACCCCCTCTGCGCTTGAATTGGGTAAAACTTACTATTGGCGTCTCGATGAGGTCAACGATACTGATGCCAACAGCCCCTGGACAGGCGACATTTGGAAATTCTCGACAGTCGATTATCTTGTTGTGGACAATTTTGAGTCCTACGACAGGTTTACAATATATGATACGTGGACGCAAATCGACCAGGCATACGTGTTCCTGTCAAAAGCGCCTTATCCCGTTCACGGATGCCGGCAGTCCATGGCATTTCGCTACTACTCTGACCCCATTTTTTCTTCCGAGGCCGCCTACGAATTTAGTTCTGCGCAGGATTGGGCTTCAGCCGGCGTCAAGTCATTGGAGCTGTTCTTCTATGGCCAGGCGGATAACGATACTAATGCGCAAATGTATTTCGTTCTGGGTGATGGCGATGTCAATGCAGTCGTCCCATACAACGGCGATGCCGAAATCATCAGCAGCGAAACCTGGCAGCCCTGGAGAATCGACCTGCAAAACCTCGACGTGAACCTGAGTAATATCGAACATATCTCTATCGGTTTTCGTAACCACCCATCCGAATCATCCGGTCTCGGTATCGGAACCGTATTTTTTGATGATATCAGTCTGTATCCATCCAGATGCCTTCAAGAGAGCAGGCCGGATGCTGATTTCAATGGCGACTGTGCCGTTGACTTCCAGGACCTTCAGGTTCTGGCATATACCTGGCTCGATAAAGGATACAACATTTATCCCGTAGCAGCCCCTAAAGCCCCGGTAGCCTGGTACAAGTTTGACGGCAACGCCGACGACAGCGCCGGCAGCGCCCACGGCCGGCCGCAAGGCAACCCGACCTATGCCCCGGGCGTCTTTGGCCGGGCAATCAGCTTTGATGGATACAAAGACTCTGTGAAGATAACCGACGCCCCCTTTTTATTTGCAAGAATCAAAACCGCAATTACAATTGCATTCTGGCAATATGGTACAGACTCAATTCATCACACCGATACGCTTTGCTGCTCAGACTACGCTTATAACGTTTATGACCCCACGATAGCTATTAACCTCGGCTGCTGGAAGTCTCCCGGCAAATATAATTGGGACTGCGGCTCGCCCTGGTCTTTCGATGGCCGTCTTAGTGGCAGCCACAAAAACAAAAACGAATGGTCGGGCCGCTGGAATCACTGGGCATTTACCAAAGATGCCGAATCCGGGAAAATGCAGATTTTTCTCAACGGCCTTCTTTACGACAGCCGCATGGATGCAAACTCGCCTATATCAGGAATCACTTCATTTGAAATCGGCTCAGGATGGTACGGCGGCTACGATGGCCTAATCGACGACTTCCAAATCTACGACTATGCCCTTTCGGAAGCCGAGATTGTTTACGCAGCTACCAACGGCACGGGCATTTTCGACCTGCCGCTTCTCTCCCCGGCCGATTTGAACAACGACAACCGGATTGACTTCAAAGACTTTGCCCTCTTCGCCGACAACTGGCTCAACGACCAGCTCTGGCCTTAATCGCCAATCTTAAACTCCAGAGCTCCACGGTAGTCTCAACTTCTTCATTCGATATTCCTTATTCGTTATTCGATATTCATCGCTTTTCCGCCCTCTGCCCTTCGTCATTCGATATTTTTTATTCAATATTCCTTATTGTCATTCCCGCGCAAGCGGGGTATGTGTTTAGCCAGGGAAAAACCATCCCCAAAGCCTTCGGCTTTGAGGCTGCCACCCAGTAAAATTATTAAAGAATGTGTGGCAGCCTCAAGCGCAGGACTCCGGCAAATCAGTCCGGCAGCCTGACGGAGCGGAGTCCAAGCTTGGGGATGGCCATTTAAACCAAACTTGGCTAAACGCGTACCAAGCGGGAATCCAGGTTCTTTATTTATTATTCGACGTTCACCTGGTCATTGCGAGGAACAAAGTGACGAATCAATCTCATTTTGAATTTTTTATTTTGGTTACGCCTGTCAGAAGTGTGCGCATCCGCATTTGAATTTGTTTAGAATTTAGGATTTAGTGCTTGGCATTTGTGCCCAAATTTACGCACGTACTCATCTACACATCTACAGGAGGCACGAGCGACGATAATTTCTTTGCTTCCCCCGAAAATCCTGCCTATAATATCACCGGCTTAAGCGAGGTTTACATTATTGAACCGACCACAAAGGTTGGATTCTTACGAAAAAACTATATAACCAGTAGTTAGATTGAGGAATTCAAGATGGCAAAAGACATATCGGAGGATAAATCAATACCACTGAGAAGTACTGTCCTCCTATTTTTGGCGCTTAACTTACTTATTTCTGTAATCACGGCGCTGAACTTCCTGGGCGTCCGCGGGAATTTTCCCTCATGGTTCGGGCCGGTATTTCTTGTGGCTATCGGCCTATTCATTTGCATTATCTGCTTTTACATCTGGCAGCTCCCCCTCACACTGGAGCTTGTCAATCCCCCCGCCGGATATCAGGCGGCTCTTATCTGGCTGCTTCTAGTGCTTTCGGTGATATGCACCTCGGCCCTGCACCAGTTTGCTCCGTTTCGCCTTGACGCGATTATATTGTGGCCGGTGATACCATGGCACCTTAATCTCCTGAAGTACAATTTCATACTGACCGCAGGTTCTCTATTTGCAGTTTTGGTACTAACTATCCTGTATTGTCTCGGCCGCAGGTCTCAGGCCGTGACCGGCCTTGTAATCCTTGCTGTTATTATGCTCGTGCCGAATGATAATTGCGGCAACGACTTCAATCTGCCCTGGTTACGATGGCTCGGTGCCTCACCGCTGATGTTTATGCCAAACTCAGTCGTTCTCCTGGTCGGATATTGCGGCTTGCATGGCATTTGGCCGCGCGTCGGCATACTCCTTATGGCAGGGATTAATATTTGCGTGCTCTTACTGGGCCTTGGCCATTTAACAAAAATCATCTGGTGAGTACACAACAGTGGAGTCGAAGGGCTTCACGAGGTACGCGGCCTTTCCATATCCATCCTGCGCGGAGATAATTTGTAAAATATGTTGAATATTTGCTCAAGTCATCGTATCTTAGATACAACGAAGCCGGTATGTAACTGAATCGGCATTGGGAAAGTACATAGGACCAGAAGGGTGCTTTTCTGTTGGATGTATGATACCTCCGGTAAAGGAGGATGCATGGCCGCAAAGCCATCCTACGTAACTATCGGTCATCAAACGAAAAGAAAGGGATTCATTATGAATGCACAAGACAAAATTCGGAAACCTTCAACCTCCCGCCGCGAGTTTCTCAGGCAAACCTCCGGCACTTTAGCCGGCGTGGCGCTGGCCGGCGCCGTTGTCACCCGGGCCTATTCCGCCGAGCAGAACACCATCAGGATAGCTCTGGTCGGATGCGGCGGACGCGGAACAGGCGCTGCGGTCAACGCCCTCACAACCGAGGGGCCGACTCAACTGGTCGCGGTGGCAGATGTCTTCGACAATCGCTTGCAGACGGGCCTCGAGAGTCTCTCCAAGCAATTCCCCCGGCAGGTGGACGTCCCCCAGGACAGGCGGCTGCTCGGCCTGGATGCTTACAAGAAGGCCATCGATGCCGTCGCGCCCGGCGGCGTCGTCATCCTGGCCACGCCTCCGGCTTTTCGCCCCATCCACCTCGAATACGCCGTAGCTAAAGGCTGCCATGTGTTTATGGAGAAATCGTTCGCCGTCGATGCACCGGGCGTTCGCCGCGTGCTCAAGGCCGGTGAGCAGGCCACAAAAAAGAATCTCAAGATCGCCGGCGGCTTGATGAGTCGGCACTACGAGCCGCTTGAACAGGCCGTCCACCTCCTGCATGAAGGCCTCATCGGCGAGGTCATCACCTGCTGGGCCTATCGCGAGCACGGCCCGGTGGGACTCGCTCCAAAATCCCCCGGAATGAGCGAGCTGGCCCATCATATCCGCAACTACTCCTGCTTCACCTGGCTCAACGGCAGCTTTATCCTCGACTGGCTAATCCACAACATCGACGTCTGCTGCTGGTGCAAGAACGCCTGGCCGGTATCGGCCCAGGGTCAGGGCGGACGACAAGTCCGCACCGAGCCAGACCAGTTGTTTGACCACTATGCGGTGGAATATACGTTTCCCGATGGTACACGGCTGCTCGCCCAGGGCCGGCACATGGATAATTGCTGGGGATTCTTCGGCGACATTATCCATGGCTCGAAAGGCTCCGCCGTGCTCGGCGAAGGCATCCCAAAGCCCTGCATTTTCAAAGGACATCAGCAAACCTCTGAAAATGTCATCTGGGAGTACGATGGGCCGCGCCATAATGCCTACCAGGCCGAGCACGACCTGCTGTTCGAGGCGATTCGCAAAGACAAACCCTACAACGAGACCGAACGCAGCGCCTACGCCGCAATGGCCGGAATCCTCGGACGAATGGCAGCCGAGTCAGGCCAGATGATTACCTGGGAA
>JBAQFY010000450.1:0-8668 GCA_049287505.1 Sedimentisphaerales bacterium
TCACTCACGATAATCCCAACGCAACACAGATAGATACCTGGACCCAATGGACTATTGACCTACAGGGGTTTGCAGACCAGGGCGTGAACCTGGCCAATGTCAACACGATTGCTATTGGTTTTGGCGATAAGAACAATCCGTTAGCCGGCGGTTCGGGTATGATGTACTTTGATGATATTCGTCTGTATGCTCCGTAATCTGCAGTAGTTGATTGTGTCGTTTAGATAACAGATTCTTGCAAATTTGGGGCCTATACTGATTGATTCGGTATGGGCCCCTTGATTTTTCAACAATACCATCAAAGGAGTGATATCATTGATATATTTCTTTTCCTCCGTCTACTTAATCCGAAAAAAATGAAAAATTCTCAAAAAATATTCACTTTTTCGGCAAAAATTCGAGGTTTGGTGCTTCCATCAACCATCAAATTTGACATCTGTGGTGTCATTTTGGAGACATGCTGTCACCTGGAAATCAGGGTGTTTTTCAGCTTTTGAAAAAGGTCACTTTTCGATGAATTCTGGCATTTTACAGTTCTAAAAATAAATGGGGGTATTTTGGGGGGCATCTTTTCGCAGCTCGGTGCACTCTTGTTGGCTGGTGGGATCGATCCTAAAAGCCTTTGATCTTCATGATCAACAGATTTAGTGATGAATGTGAATCCACTCAAGTATGTCACTCTCTCTAAAGCCTATTCGCTTGCCCCTATAAGGTTCATAGAACAGGGGTGATCGCACCCTGTTTCTTAACGCGCTGTAGTGCAGATATCAGAATTGCTCTCAACAAAACAAAAGGCTGGGAGTTGCATATACCGTCGATTCTGGTATCTTGTGCATATCTTAGCTTTAAGATCCTATAGAGAATGAAAATGCAGAGAGGTGGAATCATGAAAACAAACATCACTACACTGATATTGAGCGTCCTGGTAGCGCATTCCCTTAGCAGTGCATGTCCCGCCCAGGAAAGACCATGGAATCCGAAACCACAAACACACCAGGCTCTTCCAGCCAAAGGAGCCATGTTGATCGGGGTAGATTACTACCCTGAGCACTGGCCCAGAGAAAGGTGGCAAACTGACATTAAGCTCATGAAGGAAGCGGGATTTAACACAGTCCGCCTTGCGGAGTTCTCCTGGATCAAGATGGAGCCCGTGGAAAGCCAGTTTGAATTCGGTTGGCTGGATGATGCTGTGACACTACTTGCTCGGTACGATATGAACGTCATCCTTTGCACGCCGACAGCAGTCATGCCTGCCTGGGTGGCGCGGAAATACCCGGAGACACTTCGGCAGAAGCCCGATGGGACGCGTATCGTCTGGGGCGGCAGAAAACACAACTGCTTTTCAAATGGCACTTATCGGCTTCTTTCAGAGCGAATCACCCGCGCAATAGCCGAACACTTTGCCGAGACGCCCAACGTTATCGGGTGGCAGACAGACAATGAATTTGGGGGCGGAGAATGTCACTGTAAGAGCTGTCTTGCCGAGTTTCAGGATTGGTTGAGAAGGAAGTATGGCACACTTGATGTGTTGAATCGTGCATGGGGCAATCACTTCTGGGGGTTGAATTTCACAACGTGGGGAGAAATCACGTTCCCTGACAATCGCACCGATGAGACCTGGGCTATGGGTAATCCCAGCGCATGTTTGGACTGGAAGCGTTTCACATCGTGGCTGCGTGTCCGTTTTCAAGCAGATCAAGTTCGCATTCTCCGCCGTATTTGCCCCGATGACTTCGTGACGCACAATTTAATGGGACTGTATAACGATCTGGATTACTATGATCTGGCCCGTGATCTTGATTTCGTTACGTGGGACAACTATCCGATCTGGTCCGGCAAGCCAGACATCCCGTACGGTGCCTCGTTGGCTGCCGATGTCATGCGTGGCCTCAAGGATAAGAACTTCATGATTATGGAACAGACTGCCGGTCCTTGCGGATGGGGAGCATTTGGGCGTAATCCTTGGCCGGGTGAGATTCGCAAGATTGCGTACCAGCAACTCGCTCATGGCTCCGACGGCCAAATTTGGTTCCGCTGGCGCACCTGCACAGTGGGACGCGAGCAGTATTGGCATGGTCTGCTCGGTCATGACGGAAAACCTCTCAGACGCTACGATGAGGCAGCGCAAACCGCGAAAGAATTCCGTAAACTCGAAGATTATCTGAGGGGAACAAGCATTGAGTCGGATGTGGCAATTCTCTATGACTACGACAATCTCTGGTCTCTCAATTTCCAGCCCGGGTACGCGGGTAATAGTCTCCAGGCTGCCATCCTGCGGTATTACAATGCACTGTATCGAGCAGGCGTGAATGTAGATATTGTGAACCGAAGGGCGAATCTTGCCAAATACAAACTTGTTCTGGCACCAGATTTTTCCCTGATGCCTGACGAGACGGCCCACATGCTGAGTCAATACGTTAAGAAAGGTGGGGTTTTGCTGGCTGACTGCAGGACTGGTGTCAAAGACTGTAACAATCTTTGTCATGAAAGGACGCTTCCAGGTTTGCTATCACCGGTGTTAGGAATCCGGATCGAGGAGTACAGCGCTTTTGGTGCGGATACTTGGTACACGGTCAAAGGCACTGCAGACTTGGAGGGAACGTACACGGCCATCCATTACGTAGATTGGGTAACACCTGACGGCGCCGAAACCGTAGCTGGCTATGCCGATCAGTGGCATATGAACCCATTTTCGGCTGTGACGCGGAATGGCTACGGCAAAGGCAAGGGTTGGTATGTCGGCACGGTCATCAAGGAGGGATCCTTCTACGATAGCCTGATCGCTAAACTGCTCGAAGACGCCGGTATTCGGCCACTGGTGCATCCTCCGAGTGGAGTCGAAGTATCGATTCGGCAGGGGCATGGCAAGAAACTACTCTTCCTAATGAACCATACCCAGCAACCGAAGATTGTGGGTGTCCCGGAAGGCAGGACTGAACTGCTCAGCAATACCAGGATAAAGAAGACGCTGAGATTAGACAGGTTCGATGTAGCGGTTGTTCTCCTGGAGCAGTAGTGTCCATGATAACACAAGGTCAACGATTCAACTCCAAACATACACTGCGGTGGTTTGGTAGTCTCGCATGCAGCATATGTTTTGTCTGCCTGTTTGGGCTCTTTTCTGCGGTGGCGATCGCTTCCGATGCCAAGATCCATCAGCAGGACGTTCGGGTCGGAGCCACTGGACCTTTGGCTGCAGGCCAAGCTGCCGTGCCGTCCTCTCTCACCTACTACGTGGACGGGCTAAGGGGTAACGACCAAAATACGGGTACGGCTCCCGAAGAGGCCTGGCGAAGCATCGCCCGGGCTAATAGGGCTGATTTTGCTCCGGGTGATCAGCTCCTCTTTGCTGGCGGACAAATGTTTGCCGGCACGTTGTCTTTCCAGCAAGAGGACAGTGGAACTCAGGAACACCCCATCCAGGTCTCCTCCTTTGGAAACGGCCGGGCCTTGATCCATGGCGGGACTGGATGCGGTTTCCAGTTGAATGGCTGCGCACATGTTGTGGTGTCGCATTTGGCATTCGTTGGATGTGGACGTCAAAGCGGCAGTGATGGCAATGGGGTGGAGCTTCGCCGCACCCGCCACGTCAAGCTGGATTCGCTGGAGGTCAGTGGCTTTCGTCTTTCCGGTGTCTCCTCCGCCGGGGACGAGAACACGCGCATTACAAGAGTGTACGCCCATAAAAACGGCTTCGCTGGGATATCAACATCTGGGGAGCATGGAACCGCTCGCACCAAGAATCTGTATATCGGCTACTGCATGGTTGCAAATAACCCGGGTGATCCAAAGAATCTCAGCAACCACAGCGGCAATGGCATCGTGGTAGGTGGTGTGGATGACGGACTCGTCGAATACTGTGAAGCGTTCAATAACGGCTGGGACATGCCTCGCCAGGGCAATGGTCCCGTGGGCATCTGGGGGTGGGACTGCGACCGGCTGATTATTCAGCACTGTATATCACATGACAACAAGACAGCCTTAGGTGCAGATGACGGAGGCGGATTCGACCTGGACGGGGGCGCCACTCGCTCAATCCTCCAATACAACCTTTCCTACAACAACCACGGATGCGGATATCTGTTGTGCCAGTACCCAGGGGCGAAGCGATGGAAAGATAACACCTGCCGCTATAATCTTAGTATCAATGACGGCCTGACAAACCACTTCAGTGGCATCTATTTCTGGGCTGGTGGCGGTGGTATCTCGGATGCTCAGGTGTACAACAATGTAATCATCAATGCGCGTCATGCTATCTGCTCGACACATGATATTTCCGGACTCGTGTTCCACAACAACATTCTGATTGCTGATGAGGCGGTGATTGCGGGGCCTCTACACCAGGCGGTATTTGCGAACAATCTTTACTATGTGCCAAAGGGCGAAGTGGTATTTCGAGACGGCGACCAAGTATTCAAAACGCTGGCGGAATGGGCCCGGGCGACAGGAAAGGAGACCATTGACGGTCATCTTGCTGGATTCACAGTGGATCCAAAGCTCGTACTGCCTGACGATTTCAGTGAGCTTCCCAGAGATCCGCGACAGTTGAGGGATATGCCGTTTTACAGATTGCAGGCCGACTCGCCCTGCATCGGTGCCGGAACGGCCATCGAGGACAACGGCGCAAGTGACTTCTTCGGTAATCCAGTTACTCCAAACCGCCGTCCTTCCCTGGGTGTCCACGAGCTAAGCCGCTAAGGTCTGACCAAGCAAGCCACATGCCATACGTTTCAATGTCGGCTCTGGTCCGCCAATGGTGGGCTAATCCACGGATATCAGACTGATTCATCGTCTAAGTAGCCTGCACCGTGAAGTGTCATTAAAAGAATGTAGAAAAAAGGAAAAATAATCGAATATTATCGACTTGACAACGGTCGTTCCTTATCAGCCAGGTTGTATTGGTCAGCCGACCAAAAATAGGCCATTTTTGGAGTGATCTGTACGCAGTCCAGTGCGCTCTGATCTGCTGGTGGGAGCGGTCCAAAAGCTTCTGACGATCTGGTGCTCTCATAACAAATATATGGTGTGCCATAAGGACCGTAAGAAGTGTGCTTACCAGTGTATTATCAAGGGATTTTCCTTGACGGGAAAGTAGGTAATATGGTATAGAAAATATTAGTGAAGCTTGTGCCTGCGCGGTCGGGCATCTGCGGATTTTGGTCTTCCAGCGGGCGCAATTCATATAATTTTCCAAATAGAGGAGGAGTTATTATGTATTATGCGAAGCACAGGGTTGAAACGAAGATTTTGTGCTTTGCTGGAAAGATATGTTTAACATTTCCATTGTAAATCTATATTTATTTTTTGAAGGAGGAGTTTTATGTGTAAAAGACTAATATATTTGATTTCCTTTTTATTGGTATTGGCTGTTGTTCAGCCCGTAACTTATGCACTACAAATTGAGAACTTAGCGCTAAATCCAAGTTTTGAAGAAGATGAGGTTATCCTGAACGACCAGGATTATGAACAATGGTGGACTTGGGGTTGGGAAGATGGTCTAAACAGCACCGTCGAAATCGATGAAGCCAAGTACATTGATGGTACAAGAAGCCTTAGGATTAATCCAATAGGAAGCACCAACTGGTTTTTCATTGTGGCGAATAGTCCCATCCCGCTCGAAGTTGGCACAAATTATACTGCCAGCTTCTGGGCCAAAGCTGAAGAACCACGTCCCCTTGGAGCAAAGATGAAAGCAACGGACAACTCTATTGATTGGGGCTGGACAGACTTTGAGTTGACGAGCGAATGGGCTGAGTACACCTTTACCTCTGAAGCCCTAAACGTCGAGGGAAAGCTTGAGTTTCACTGTGCCGGCAGTGAAGTTACACTCTGGTTGGATTTTGTTTATGTCTATGAAGGAGAGTATGTTGCCGGAATTGAACCGTCATTATCATCGCCCCCGGAAATAGCTACTGATCCGAATCCGGCTGATGGTGCCATACATCCCGATACATGGGCGAACCTTTCCTGGAAGCCTGGAAATCACGCGGTCTCACATGATGTGTACTTCGGCGATAATTTAAACGATGTGAGTACCGGCGCTGAGGGTACTTTCCAGGGCAACCAGTCCGCAACATTTATTGTAGCAGGTTTTCCCGGATTCCCCTTTCCGGATGGCCTCGTTCCGGGCACAACTTACTACTGGCGAATCGATGAGGTCAATGACACCGAGCCGAATAGTCCCTGGAAAGGTGATGTCTGGAGCTTTTCGATTCCACCCAAGACTGCCTATGCACCCAAACCGGCTGATGCTGCAGAGCAGGTAGAACTGGGTGCAAAGCTTAGCTGGACTGGAGGTTTTGGTTCTAAATTGCACACCGTTTATTTTGGCGACAATTTTGATGATGTAAGCAATGCAACCGGTGGACTTCCACTGGGTTCTGCAACATATACTCCCGGCACACTTAAATTGGCTAAGACCTACTACTGGCGGGTCGATGAGTTTGACGCCATCGACACGTACAAAGGCAACGTCTGGAGCTTTACTACTCAGGGCGCCGTCGGGAATTCGAACCCGGCTAATGGCGCTGTGGATATAAAGCAGACACAGATTATTACATGGTCGCCGAGTATCTATGCAGCTTCGCACCAGTTGTACTTTGGTACTGATAAAGATGCCGTGAAGAATGCCGATACCGGCTCGCCGGAGTATAAAGGCACAATGGACCTTGGTGCCGAGAGCTATGACCCAGGAAAACTCCTGTGGTATACCACCTACTACTGGCGTGTTGATGAGATCAATGACACTAACCCCGACAGTCCTTGGCCGGGCATCCTCTGGAGCTTCACGACGGCCAACTTCCTTATCGTGGACGATTTCGAGGACTACGACATTGGCAATAACGAGATATGGTGGTCATGGAAAGATGGGCTTGGCTATGCCGCGCATGGTAATGAACCAGCCTATCCAGGAAATGGGACAGGCTCAGCCGTGGGTAACGAAAGCACGGGTTCTTATACCGAGGAGACTATCGTTCACGGAGGCAACCAATCGATGCCTGTATTCTACAACAACAGCGTCTTAAAGTACTCAGAGGTGGAGAAGACACTGACTTACCCGCGTGACTGGACCGAGAATGGTGTGACCACTCTGACAATCTGGTTCAGGGGCAATTCGGATAACGCTGCTGAGACTTTGTATGTTGCCCTCAATGGCAGCGCTGTGGTCAATCACGAGAATCCAAATGCAGCACAGATAAATAGATGGACCGAATGGACTATCGACCTGCAGGTTTTTGCCGACCAGGGTGTGAACCTTACCTATGTCAATTCGATTACCCTTGGACTCGGCAACAAGGCCAATCCGTCGGCCGGCGGTTCAGGTTTAGTGTTCTTTGATGATATTCGTCTGTATCCTCCGCCACCGGAGACGGAGTCACAAGCACAATAAGCTGTGTGAGTGGCAATTCTCATAGATGAGATTTTTGATGCCTGTTGAAAATAATCCCGAGAGGTCTGGATTTTGGCGTGTGGCCAAAGCATTGCTGTTCCTTTAACTCTTTTTGAAGGAGGACTATTATGTGCAGGAAACTATTTCTTTTGACTTCTTTTATTTTGCTTGTGACGTTTGGAGTAACGACGCTGGCTTTATGCGTGCCTTTGCCCAGCGGGTCACTTAAAGTTGGCACGGTCATCGAAATTGGAAAGGATCTTGTCTCTGGCAGTTCTATGTACAACCCGCGCTCGTTTGGCGGGAAAAACTACATCGTCCAGATTAACACTCCTCAGCGGGGGGTTGGCTGTTATCCGGCTGGCTCAACTATCTATGAGGCTCTGGCCAATATTGGAGATGGTGCCGAGCTTCGTATGGCTGGCCCGTTCCAAGCCGCCGACTATGTACTATTCTCTGGGGGTGCCGACAACGACTACTTTTCAAGGATCGATCCCAACCTCAACCTTGACACTCGGGTTCTTGCGACGAATCTCGACGTCAGACCCAGTTCTTACGACTGGGTGGACGATGACACGATCATTCATAACAGCTACAAGAGTGGACTGAGGACCAACTTATACCTGACGGACGTCAATCCCGACCCGTTTCAAGTTACCGCTAACACGAGTTGGAACGCCAACGGCTACGTAACAACGGGGGCAACCACGCGCATTCGAAACGTTCGGGTGGGAGATATTTACAGCGGTTGCGCCTACTACGGTGACTCCGGTACAAATACCGCGGGATTCTGGGTAATCGACCTTGCTACCGGTGTTGCCACGCAGTTAGGAACCCTTAACGTAACCGGTGACGGCAGTTGGGGACTCTGGACTGTCAAGGAAGTGGACGGATTCCTGTATGTCCATACGACCCATGACGGTATATATATTTACAACATGACCGATGCGACCACCTTGGGCATTCTACATACAAGATACACTAAGGATAAACTTGACGCATTGGCTGAAGATACCAACCCGAACTGGGGTTTTGACGTGGTGGATGATGGGGCTAAAATGCTGCTGAGCGCCGGGCTTGGCAGGGTAATTGAAATCATAGACTCAAGGATTGCCGGCGCTCCCAACCCAGCTAGTGGTGCTGCAGATGTAAAGCAGACGCCGCTTCTCAAGTGGGATGCCGGAGACCAGGCCCTTTCGCATCGGGTCTATTTCGGCACTGATGAAGAGGCGGTACGCATCGCCGATACAGATTCGCCCGAGTATATAGGTACCAGAG
>JBAQFY010000451.1:0-22174 GCA_049287505.1 Sedimentisphaerales bacterium
ACATCGTACCTGAACCGCCGGGCTGCGGATTCTTCTTGTCGCCGAGACCAATAGCAATCGTATTGACATTGGCCAGGTTCACGCCCTGGTCTGCAAAAGCCTGCAGGTCGATATTCCACTGTGTCCAGGTGTCTATCAGAGCCGCATTGGGATTATCGTGATATACCACAGCACTGCCATTGAGAGCAACATACAACGTCTCGGCAGCGTTAGCCGAATCGCCTCTGAACCAAATCGATAATGTACTAACACCATTCTCAGTCCAGTCGCGCGGAGAAGTCAGCGTCTTCTGGGCCTCCGAATACTTGAGGACGCTGTTGTCATAGAATAAAGGCATCGATTTGCTGCCTCCGTGAACGATAGTTTCCTCACAATAAGAACCGGTAGTTTCGTCGCCAACCATTGAGCCGGTCCCATTACCCGGATAGGCCGGTAAGGTAGGATGCGAGGCATAGCCAATCCCGTCTTTCCAGGCCCACCATATTTCGTTGTTGCCAACGTCGTAGTCCTCAAAATCGTCCACGACAAGGAAGTTGGCTGTCGTAAAGCTCCAGAGGCCGCCCACCCACGGACTGTCGGGATTGACGTTGTTGACCTCGTCAATACGCCAGTAGTAAGTGGCATTCCACAGGAGTTTTCCGGGGTCATAACTCTCAGAGCCAAGGTTCCTTGTGCCTTTGTACTCGGGTGAGCTTGTATCGGCATTGCGGACGGCCTCCTGGTCGGTGCCGAAATAGACTTCATGCGAAGCAGCATAATCTCCGGCAGCCCAGGTAAGAATAGTTGTCTGCTTTACATCTGTGGCACCGCTGGGTGGGTTCGCACTGCTGGCCTTTACGGGCAGTGACAGTGCGGCCTGTGGAATTAGCTGCTTTGGCGTGTGGGGACTCGACCAGCGCAGCTCTGCTACTGCACCACCACTATCATCATAATATTCCATTACAACGCTGTATAGCTGTCCTGCTATAAGGTCGATGGTTCCCTTGTCCTCAGCGGGCGAGCGGTTGACCCAACTGTCAACGAGCTGCTGACCCTCGACCCAGAGGCGTACACCGTCATCACTTCTGGCATAGAAGGTGTAGGTATCGGTAAATGCCGCCTCAACCTGACCTGTCCATCTGACCGAGAAGCTATCAGCGCCGACCGCCTCGTCCGGTGCTCCGTCGCCCCAGTTAAAGTTGATTTGAGGGTCAGTACGGGTCAAGACAAGAGTCTCAAAATTCGTACCTTTATAGTAGTCTGCCCGGACACCGCCGCCGGCTTTCATAGTCGTAAAGCTCCAGACGTTGCCTTTGTATGTGTTGATGCCATCGAACTCATCGATGCGCCAATAGTAAGTCTTCTCTAAGTCGAGGGTGCCGGGGACGTATGCTGTATCTCCCACGAGTCCTTTTGAGGTGTTAGGCGTGCCGGCATTGACATCATCAAAATTGTCGCCGAAGTACACACGGTGCAATTTTGTGCCAAAACCGGCATCCCAGCTAAGGGCTACGTTCGGGTCTATGAATTTGGCGCCGTCAGCGGGCCTGGGGTTATAGGCGGTCTTAGGTGGAACGGTAAAGCTCCAGAGGTCGCCTTTGTGTATCGTAGTACCATCGGCTTCAATCTCATCGATGCGCCAGTAGTATGTCGTGCCGTGAGAAAGGCCATCCGGGAAAGGAAAACCGGGGAAGCCAACAACATAAAATGTCGCGGCCTGGTTGCCCTGGAAGGTACTCTCGGCACCGGTGTTGACATCATCGAAATTGTCGCCGAAGTACACATCGTGCGAGGCTGCGGTGGTTCCGGGCGTCCAGGAGAGGCTTGCCCAGGTGTCCGGATGTATGGCACCATCGGCGGGCTTGGGTTTATAGGCGATGGGCATCTGGCCTATCATAACAGTCTGAATTTGCTCAGGGGTCAGTGCGTTGTTGTAGATGCGTACCTCGTCAATGGCGCCGTGGAATGAGTTCCAGCCGCTCTGATTATCGCATCCGATTTCTATCGTTGCGTCGGTCTTCTCTCCTAATGAAAAATTGCCCCGGCCGGTCTCTTCGCCGTTGATATAGAAGACCATAGTTGTTCCGTCGAAGGCTGCGGCCACATGAGCCCATTCTCCCTCTGGCAGAATCCGACCGCCGCAATCTGGGTAAACGCCATACCGGCCAATCCCGACCTGCTGACTTTCCATATTAACCTCAAGGTACCACACTACTTGACCTTCAGCCCACTCATCTCTTTTGCCCATTATTCCCTGCCAGACATCGGCAACGGCTCCATCCCATCTAAGCCACAGGGCGATGGTGAGCTGGCCGGTATTCTCTGAAGTGTCCCAAGTTCCACAGTTGACCCACCCGGTTGCTGGATTTTGACCGTCGAAGTAAAGTGCCTTGCCAAAACCGCTCTTGCTGTTTACCCAGTTCGGCGTACCCTGAATCTCGCCGTCGTACCCGTTGCCGGAGGCGTCTGCAGCGATGGTGCCGCTTCCCTCATCCAGTGGGTAATAGGCAACCAGCTCGGCAACTGCCGTGGCGGCAGCCAAGCCCAGCACTAAAGTAAAAGAAACCAAAAAAGTCAATTTTTTAGACATAATAGTCCTCCTTTAAAAATTAAGATTAAAACGACCGATTCATCCTTCGTAGTAAGACTACTACGGAGAACGGATAACAATTTTCATATTTATACTTGCACAGGATAAGTTCTTGCGATTTGACACTACTACCCTATGACATTTTAATTTGTGTATAGAGGCGTTTCCAGTTTGATTCGGAATTTAACCCATTAACAAACTGAATTCCCGTTCCTTCGACCCTTAGACTGCGCTCAGGGCAGGCTTTTTTGGCTCAGGACGGGTTTCGCGGGAATGACAACTCACAAAATCAAACGTCGTGGAATACTACCTCCTTCCTTTCCGTCGTGGCTCTTTTCGGGGGGAAGCCCGCCAGCCACGCCGAGACAGGCAAAAGCCCTAAGATAAGCTGTTAATTGGAAAACAAGCTCATCACCGCGAAGCGCGAGCGTTATCTTTTGCTCTATGACATATAATTTAAGGAATTCAAAACCATCGATGCGTATGGATTCCTGCTCCCCGACCGGAATCGAGTACAAGTTTTGCAGGAATGACAATCATCAATCAAGCTGTTACAGAAAACTACCTTATTTGTACCAAATTAGCCATCTTCCCGTCAAGGAAAAACCCCAAGGTTTTTGAAGGATTTGCTCATTGTTTGCCAATTGTCGGAAAACAGCGGTTGATTTTTCTTTGTGCCTGGGCGTTCTTCGTGGTTAAATAAGGTTCTGTGATGTTTGTGTCTGTGCGGGGCCCGCCCTGAGGGAAGCCGAGTGGGCGGGTGACGATGGTTTTATAATCTCTTTTTCCGAGAAACTAAATAATGGCGAAATCGCAGGCCAATTCTGCTGATATTGAAAAATGGCTAAGGTTAATCAGAACTGATGGTGTCGGCCCTGCTACTTTTGCAAAGCTGATAAAACAATTCGGCTCGGCGGACAGGGCGTTGGGTGCTTCGGTCAGTGAATTAGCCGAGATTGATGGATTGGGTTTCAAGACCGCTGAACGGATTGCTGCGACACGCGGCAAGTTCGATGTCAGCGCCGAGCTGGAATTAGCACAGAAGCTCGACGTCTGGATAATCAATGTTGACGATAAGCGATACCCGCCTGCGTTGAAACAAATTTACGACCCACCGCCGGTCCTTTACATAAAGGGGAGTTTGACGCGAGAAGACAATTTGGCGATTTCGATAGTCGGCTCTCGGCGGTGCAGTTTGTACGGGCAGGAGCAGTCTTCGCGACTTGCTCATTTTTTAAGCTCTGCCGGTTTTACAATTTGTTCGGGGATGGCTCGGGGTATAGATAGCGCCGCGCATCAAGGTGCGTTATCAGCCGGCGGGCGGACAATTGCGGTGCAGGGCTGCGGGCTGGCAAATGTCTTTCCGCCGGAGAATAAAAAGCTGTTTGAGCTTATAGCTGAATCCGGCGCCTGCATCAGCGAATTGCCGTTAGGATACGAGCCGTTGTCGGAGAATTTCCCGCCCCGTAACAGAATAATAGCGGGATTGTCGTTAGGGACAATTGTAGTCGAGGCGGGGCTGCGTTCGGGGGCATTGATTACGGCAAGATCGGCGCTGGAAAATAATCGGGAGGTTATGGCGGTGCCGGGGAAGATTGATTCGCCGTTGAGTAAGGGCACACATCAGCTTCTAAAACAGGGGGCGAAGCTGATAGAATCCGTTGAGGACGTGATGGAAGGGCTGGGGTATATCGGCGAACAATTGGAAGAGCACGTAAGTACGGCTGCGGAAAAGGCGGCTGAAAGCGTAGAGACGCCGTTGTTCGACATAAAAGCGTTGAAGCTGAGCGGCCCTGAAAAGAAGATTTATGAATGCCTCAATAAAGAGCCTTCGCACATAGAGCAAATAATCGACGACACTGATTTGGCGGCGGGCAGTGTTAATGCAGGTCTGGTATCGCTGCGGCTTAAAGGCCTGATAAAGCAACTGCCGGGCAGTCTGTTCGTGAAAAGATAGTGCACAAGGGCACAGGGGCACAAGGGCACAAGGGCACAAGGCAAAAGTAAAAAAGGCTTTGTAGCGTGCCTCGTTAAGCTCGAATAGAAAAGCCTTATTATGAAGAGAATACTTGCAGTTGTGGGAAGCCCGCGGAAGAACGGAAATACACATATACTGGTTTCGAGAATAGCAGAAGGGGCAAGGGCAGAGGGAGCTTTGGTAGATGAGCTTTTTTTGGGCGATTTAACTATCAGAGAATGCGACGGATGTCACGTATGCTGGGAGGGCAAAGATTGTAACAAGAACGATGATATGCCGGCTGTCTATCCTAAGATTATTCAAAGTGACGTGATAATTTTCGGCACGCCGGTATATTGGTATGGGCCGACCGCCCTGATGAAGGCCTTCATTGACCGCTTTGTGTACTTTAACTGCCCGGAAAACAGAGAAAAGATTCGGGGCAAATCTGCGGTGATAGCGGTTCCGTTTGAGGAAGAGGACCCTGAAACGGCCAGGCCTGTTGTTGAATTTTTTCAAAAATGTTTTGATTATCTGCAGATGAATCTGGTCGGCAAAATTATTGTGCCCGGAGTCGGTGGAAAGGGAGAGATTCGCCAAAAAGCCGAGCGTTTGCATGAAGCGTATGAGCTTGGACAAAGTCTGGCCTGAGTTATAAGCAATCAGGTGCTTGATATTGGATGCTCGATATTCGATACTTGATGCTCGTACTTCGTGAAGCGTGAAGCATAGTTTGTATTGTGTAAATTCAGTTTGACTGAAATGGCGAGTTTAGGGTATTGTATAGTTTGAAAGTTGGATATCAATGGGCGACGCTGGGACAAAAAACGATAAGCGGCCGGGTGAGCAGGAACCCGGTCCGACGGCCTCCTTCGATAGTTCGGTGTTAGGGCCGGGCAGTCTGTTCGTGAAAAGATAAATAGAGCATACAAGCACAAGAGCATAAATAAACGAGCTGCGTTTTTTTGCATAATCTTGTTGGAAAAAAGCACCCGTAATACCAGAGATTTCCCTTGACGGGACAGTAGCTAATTTGTTATAAATAAAATCGGTGAATTTTATGCCTGTAGAGGCGGGTTTTTATAGTTTTTTAGCCTTTAGGCAGGCATTCTATAATTTTGTGTAAAAAAGGAAGGGGGTAGTCTAAAGTTGTAAAAAAATCTTCGATTTTCAATTTGCGATTTTTCATTTCTCAATATTCAATCGTCAATTGGCAATCGAAGTTCGACAATGCTCGCATGTGGTTGTCGAAAAGTACAGGTGCTTTGGTGTGTGGCCGGAGCGAAATTTCCTATCAATTTTCAGTTAAAATCAGGAGGAAAAAAATGACACGATTAACCATAATTTGCATCAGTTTTATTATCGTTAGTTTGATGTTTGCAGGACAAAGCTATGCCGAAATTGATCCCGAAACCGTTCTTGGGATATGGCTCCTTGACGAGGGAAAAGGTGATATTACTGAGGATTCCTCAGGCAATGGCAATGATGGCACGCTCGGAGGCGGACCTGCATGGATTGATGGTGTGTACGGCAAGGCCTTGGATTTCTCTGGGTCATCGAGTTACGTTGATTGCGGCAATGCTGAAGAGCTTAATGTCGAGGTTTTCTCCGTATCATTTTGGTGCTATATCCCAAGCACTCAAAGTTGGAACCATATGATTTCAAGGGGTGAGCATCATGGCGGTGGCAATCCTGGCGCAGTAAATTGGGGTGTTATGATGTACGACGCCCAAGAGACCATCCTTTATGAAACGTACAATGACACCGTTAAGCCGAGTATCAGCGCCAATACCACTACCGGTGAATG
Organism: Sedimentisphaerales bacterium; assembly: GCA_049287505.1. Classification (GTDB taxonomy): domain Bacteria; phylum Planctomycetota; class Phycisphaerae; order Sedimentisphaerales; family Anaerobacaceae; genus NIOZ-UU13. The sequence continues at coordinate 6,334 of JBAQFY010000451.1, forward strand.
GCATCACGTCGTTGCCACACATGACGGAGCTACGATGCAGCTCTACCATGACGGCCAATTAGCTGGAACCTCACCGACAGCAGGTATTATGCTTGATGAGAATTTGGCGTTTATAATTGGCGCTCAATCTCGCGCCGGCGGTCCGTCTGACTACTTTAATGGAAGCATTGACGAGGTGGGCTATTTTAATACCATTCTTACGCCTGAAGATATTGAAACGATAATGAACAATGGTCTTTCGGGATTCACTGGGGGCCAGCCGCTCGCCCGGCATCCGGATCCGAAAGACGCCGCCCTAATTCCGGATACATGGGTTAGTCTTGTCTGGAAGCCGGGAGATTTTGCTCTCTCGCACGATGTGTACTTCGGCGACAATTTTGACGATGTGAACGACGGCACTGGTGATACATTCAGAGGCAATCAAGCCTCGGCGAATTATATTGTTGGCTTTCCCGGTTTCGCTTTTCCGGACGGCCTTGTTCCGGGCACGACTTACTACTGGCGAATCGACGGAGTTAATGACCTGGACCCAAATAGTCCCTGGAAGGGTAATGTCTGGAGCTTTAAGGTTCCCCCTAAAACTGCCTACTACCCCAACCCGGCTGATGGTGCCGAGTCTATGGACACGGGTGTAACTCTGAGGTGGACGGCAGGTTTCGGCTCGAAACTGCACACAGTCTATTTCGGAGACAATTTTGACGATGTGAACAATGCAACTGGTGGACTTCCCCAGGGAACTACGACCTATACTCCAGGCACACTTAAATTGGCTAAGACTTACTACTGGCGTGTCGATGAGTTTGATATTATCGACACGCATAAAGGCGACGTCTGGAGCTTTACTACTGAGGGCGCCGTCGGGAACCCGAACCCGGCTAATGGCGCTGTAGATGTAAAGCAGACACAGATTATTACCTGGTCGCCGAGTGTCTTTGCTGTTTCGCACCAGTTATACTTTGGCACTGATAAAGATGCCGTGAAAAATGCCGATACCGGCTCGCCGGAGTATAAAGGCACAAGGAACCTTGGTGCTGAGAGCTATGACCCCGGAAAACTCGAGCTGGATACCACCTACTATTGGCGTATTGATGAGGTCAATGACGTCAATCCCGACAGTCCGTGGCCGGGCATCCTCTGGAGCTTTACGACAGCCGGCTTCCTTGTCGTGGACGATTTCGAGGACTACGATTCCGGGGACAACCAGATATGGTACACCTGGAAAGACGGGCTTGGCTATGCCGCGCACGATAATGAACCAGCCTATCCCGGTAACGGAACCGGCTCGGCCGTTGGCGACGAAAGCACTGCTTCTTTTACCGAGGAAACTATCGTTCACGGAGGCAACCAATCGATGCCATTCTGGTATGACAACAGCATCCTCAGGTATTCAGAGGTCCAGAAGACGCTGACCTATCCGCGTGACTGGACCGAGAACGGTATCAACACGTTGACGATTTGGTTCCATGGCGACCCGGCTAACGCTGTTGAGACGTTGTATGTTGCTCTCAATGGCAGTGCAATAGTCACTCAAGATAATCCCAACGCAACACAGATAGATACCTGGACCCAATGGACTATTGACCTACAGGGGTTTGCAGACCAGGGCGTGAACCTGGCCAATGTCAACACGATTGCTATTGGTTTTGGCGACAAGAAAAATCCGTTAGCCGGCGGTTCGGGTATGATGTACTTTGATGATATTTGTCTGTATCGACCGGCACAATAAGCTGTGTTATTTGGTTGGCCCCCATTGCTTCTGCCGTAAGGCATCTGCCGACAGGCATCCTGCGAACCGCGGACTGTGGCCTTCGGATTGCCAAGCAGGATATGGGGGCATAGTTGATATAGCAGATTTGTATCAGTTCGGGGCTTATATTGAATGGTTCGATATAAGCCCTTTTTTAGTGGTCAGACTTTCAGTTTTATCTTTCTCCGGTGTACCACCTTTTGGGGACATCGTCGCCTGTGGTTTCTTCGATGGAGCTGACATGTCCGTCGAGCCAAAGAACATTCAATCTTCCGCCGGTCCTGAAGTCTTCGTGACGCCTTATATTGTGTCTGAAAATGTCACGATAGTATTTTGCACGAAAACCACCTAATCGGTAATCCGTTAAATTGTTGGTGCCGGGGCCGTTATTAAAAAGCATGTCTCGGGTGTCTTGTTCACATCTTGGTTCAACGTGGTCGTGACATATAATAAATTCCGAATGAGGCCGTATCTTAATTGTATCTGTGCCTCTGGCATAACCGTTGAGACCAAAGGCTGCCTCCTGAATCGCCTCAGGGTCAACATCATATATTAATTGTGGAACGCGTCTTAAGCTCGGACAGCCAAAAATCTTCTTGTTCTTCAGGTAATCTATATACACAATGCCCCAATAAGCGTCATTATCATTAGTTTTTCTAAGGTTACCTCTTGAATCGTACCACAGAAATCCGTTAGCATTCCTCGGGTCAGCCAATTTGCGGTCATTGTCGTCCAGGTACATTAATACAGCTAACCCCACAGACCTCATATTGGATCTGCACGAGGTCTCCTTTGCTGCTTCCCTGACTTTTCGCATAGCCGGCATTAAAATTGCCAACAGAAGAGCGATAATAGCAATAACCACCAATAGCTCTATTAACGTAAACCCCGTTAGTCCTAAGGACTCCTTTCGGAGAAAACAACGTCTTACTTCTAACGGGGTAAACCCCGTTAGAAATCTCCTTCTTCCCCCGTCAGAAGTCCTTGTTTCTAACCGGGTAAAACCTTTTGCTGTATGCTTAGCGGATATTGTTTTGTAATTCATCGTTGGTTTACCTCCCGTAGCTCTCTGATATTTCTCTTGTGCCACAGTTTTGCAAGGCTGCTGTTGGTATTATCCTTTTTATAATACTAAACGTGTACGCAGGTTGCAAATGAATATTCTGTAATATCGAATTGCTGTTTTTTTTCAGCACATAAATATCGATTATTGATTAGTGATTGTTTATAATTGACAGCGTATAGGATATATAGTGCTGTTTCTAAAGAGTAATTGTTGCATTTTGTCATTCCCGCGAAAGCGGGAATCCAGTTTTTTTACTTATGGATTCCGGCTCAAAGCCGGAATGACAGAACGATAGAAAGTTTAACCTAATTTTTTGGAAACGGTAATAGATACTAATATTTCCAAACCGGTAAATAAGTAGTGCTCTCATTTTATGAACTGGAGGTGTTCTATGAAAAAGTCATTATTAACATTGACACGCCGGTCGTTTATAAAAAAAAGTTCGGCGGGACTGGCCGGTGCGGCTTTGGCCGGTGCCGGGGCAAGCTCTCTTTATGGAAATGTCATTAACAAAACAAACAAGTTAGCTGTTCTTGGTGGTGCGCCTGTGCGAACAAAGAAGTTTCCTTCGACCTGGCCAATTTTTGACGAGAATGAAGAGAAAGCCCTGCTAAAGGCGCTTCGCAATCGAAACTGGTGCTGTTTGAGAGGTAATTTCGTTTACGATTTTGAAAAGGAGTTCGCTGAGGCGATGGGTGCACGCTACTGCACTTTATCCAACGGAGGAACTACGGCGCTCAGCGCTTCTTTGCATGTGCTTGGCGTCGGCCCCGGTGATGAAGTTATAACCACGCCGAATACGTTTATCGCAACAATTAACGTTATATGCAATGTGCATGCGCTGCCTGTTTTTGTTGATATTGACGGCGATACCGGCTTGATGAACGCCGAGCTTGTAGAAGAAGCCTTAACAGAACATACAAAGGTAATTATGCCGGTTCATTTAGCTGGGTTCCCGCTTGATATAGAGAAGATTACGGCTGTCGCCAATAAGCACAATATCCCGGTTGTTGAGGATGCGTGCCAATCAGTGTTTGCTGAAGTAAATAACAAGAAGGTCGGCACATTCGGGACCACGGGCTGTATCAGTTTTCAGGAGTGGAAATCTTTAGTTTCCGGTGAAGGTGGAGCCATATTAGGGGACGATGAAGAGCTTATGCGCAGATGTGCAGCGTTTATAAACAATGGAAGAGACCCTAAAAGAGCCAAGCGGGGCTATCCTTATCCCGGGTCTAATCATCGAATGACCGAGTTTCAGGCGGCGGTTCTGACAGAGCAATTTAAGCGCTTTAAGAAACAAGATGCGCTCCGTCAAATAAATGGGAAATACTTAGAGGAGAAATTAAGCGAGATTACCGGCCTTAAACTCAGAAAGCGGTACTGCGATAAAACAAGATTCACGTACGTTATGTTTGAGCTGGATTATGATAAGCGGTATTTCAACAATGTCCCTGCATCAAAGTTTGCAGAGGCGCTTCGGGCTGAAGGTGTCCCCATCTCAGGCAGAGAAAGGAGATATGGAAGTGGCTGCCATAAGGAAGGGATGTTGGAAGAACACCTTAATTCGGATGCATTTAAGGCATCATTCTCCCAGGCCCGGCTGAAAAAGTACAGGGAATCGCTGCACCTGCCGGTTATGGATAATCTCAAGCCCGGCGGAAAAGAAATGCTTTCCATAGATAGCAAGATAGCTTTTCTCGAGGGGAAGAAAGACATGGACGACATTATAGAAGCCTTTGCAAAGGTCGCGAGGAATGTCGATAAACTTACATAGTGCTTTGTGGCTGAAATGAAGACAGAAGACAGAGGACAGAAGACAGAGGACAGAAGACAGAAGATTGACCAGGTGAATATCGAATATCGAACAAGAAATGTCGAAGTAAAAGCAGAGGACAGAAGACAGAAGACAGAGGGGAGATAGATAAGGGATAATATCGAATATCGAACAAGGAATTCTGAATTATAAAGTACATACCAAAGAATAGATTTCCCGGCTGTGTTTTTTAGTTATAATGCAGATAACAAAGATAACAAGGGGAAAAAACTATCATTTATTTATAGTGATTTCGTACTGGAGATAGCTGATGGGGACAATTGATTTACGCAGTGACACTGTTACTTTGCCGACACCGGCGATGCGAGAAGCTATGTATCGCGCTGAATTAGGCGATGACGTGTTCGGCGAGGACCCGACGACGAACCGGCTTGAGGAGATGGCTGCCGAGCGGATGGGAAAAGAAGCGGCACTACTGGTCGCAAGCGGGACGATGGGAAATTTGGTGTGCACTCTTACTCATTGCAGGCGCGGAGAGGAGGTGATTTTAGGGGACCGGTCACATACGTTTCTTTACGAGGCCGGCGGAATGTCAACCCTGGGCGGGATACACCCGCATACGATAAGCAATCAGCCTGACGGTACGCTGAGGTTGGTGGATATCGAGGGGGCTATTCGCGATGATAACGTGCACTTTCCACGGACCCGGCTGATATGTATAGAGAACACCCATAACCGCTGTAACGGTTCTGCACTTACGTCTGAGTACATCGATTCAGTAGCGGCACTGGCAAGGGAGCACGGTCTTTCAGTGCATCTTGACGGTGCCCGAATATTCAATGCTTCTGTTGCTCTGGGAGTTGACGTCAAAGAATTGACGGCGAACGTAGATTCGCTGAGTTTCTGTCTTTCGAAGGGGCTTTCGGCGCCGGTGGGTTCGGTGGTTTGCGGTTCGAGCGAATTCATTGCGGAGGCCCGGCGGGCGCGTAAAGTGTTAGGGGGCGGTATGCGCCAGGCCGGGGTGATTGCGGCAACAGGTATTACGGCACTGGAAGAGATGGTGGATAGATTGGCGGAAGACCATGAAAATGCCCGGCGTCTGGCTGAAGGAGTCTCGCGTATAAGTGGATTATCTATTGAGCTTGAAAAGGTGCAAACGAATATCATTTACTTTGAGCTGGACGAGGGTCGAATGACACCTGAAGAGCTGGTAACCGAACTTAATAAGAAAGGAGTTAAGTTATTGGCTGTGGGGAATAGACGGCTTCGGGCGGTTACTCACTACGGTATCAGTGCAGAGGACATCGATTTGACGGTAAAGGCCCTGGGCGAGGTAATTAGGGCGGCGTAGTTTGCACTTCGCAGCTCATTGCACACAGTTTGGATTTTTTAGGCGATGAGGGATTTTAATGAAGTATTTAAATTGAAAACTAAATGCAAATCTTAATCAGGAGAAATGCAAATGAAACAAATATACCGGACAACAGTTATGATAATGGTAATCGTAGCGATTGTAAGCGTCTTTAGTATTACAGGTGGTCAGGAGGTGCAGAATAATCCTGCTGGTTGGCGGCTGCCGGGGGCGCGGGCTATTATCGAAGCCGGCAGTTATCCGACTATCCAGGCTGCGATAGATGCGCTGCCGGATGAGGGCGGTGTTGTGCGTTTGCCGCCTGGTACGTTTGAGATTAGTAAGCCGCTAAAAATAACTGTCTCTGATGTGCTTCTTGAGGGTGCCGGCACAGCCACGCATATCAAGAATATTAACGCCGAGGGCAAGAGTGCGCTGATACTTCAGCACCCCAACGGGGGGGAGAACCGACAAGCTGAGTTGTGGCGGATTCGATTAGCTAACTTCCGCATCACCGGCAACGAAAAGAGCGGCCATGGTATCGAGGCGAGGCGGATAAACGAAATCTTCATCGATGGTGTTACCGTCAGCTATCACGGCGGCGACGGCATTCAGCTTTATTACTGCTACGAGGACCCGCGGATATGTGATTCGCTGATGACCTATAACAAAAAGACGGGGCTGAACATAATAGGCTGCCACGATGTCGTCGTATCGGCGAACCAGTTTGAGGAAAACCAGGATGCCGTCAGGTTCATCGACGGCTTCAACCTCTGTATGACGGGCAACAACCTCGACGACCATTTAGGTAACGGCATTGTAATTGAAAACACCTACGGCTCGGTTGTCTCAGGCAATATGATAGAAGAATGCGCGGGGACAGCCATTGTGCTCGACAGGGACTGCTATGGTATTGCGCTCAGCGCCAATGTGATTGCGCATAATAGCTCCGGCGGGATAGACCTGCGCGATGCGCACGGATGCACCGTCAGCGCCAATGCGTTCACGATTTCCGGCAGAGACGCCCTGACCATCGGGCCAAACAGCGGACGCATTACGATTACCGGCAACAACTTCTCCAACAGCTACATCGGTGACGGCAAGTTAAAACGCGGGACGAATGATTTGGTGGCAGCCGGTATGGTTCTCAACAGCACATCCGATGTCACCGTGGTCGGTAATCTGTTTTCGAGCGTTCGGCCAAAGGCGATAACGGTCGAAGGTGAGCCAAGCAGGTATATACTGTTCGGTGATAATGTTCTGGTTGATGTAGCCGGCGACCACGGAAAATTAGATGAATCTTTGGTCAAAGATAACCTTGAGTCGGCAAAATGATTGAAACTCGTATTGGGTATTGCGGTTTGTAGTATTGTTTGTGGCAGATAGGTCGGCTGGGTAATTTTTGATAAATGAAGGGAGAATGAAGACAAATGAATGATGTTCGAATCTTTACGACGCCGATTTTAGACGGGATTAAAATCAAGGAATATAAAGGCTTCGTTATCGTGCGGAATGTTCGGGCGGTAAACATTATCCGCGACTTCTTTACATCTTTTCGCGATATCTTTGGCGGGCGCTCGGCCTCATATCAGGATGTTATGAAGGATATGCAGGATGATGTTATCGCAGAAGCGAAAGAAGAAGCGAGAAAGCTGGGCGCAAACGCCATTGTTGGTTTCTCGCTGGACTACGATAACGTCTCCTCCAAAAACAAATCACTTTTGATGGCTTCGGCCAAGGGCACGGCGGTCATCGTGGAATAAAGAGTGACAGTATGGCGATTAGAAATTTGATAGCTGGGTCGGTTTTGTTTGTCCCTTTGCTTTTCGGTTGTGCATCTGCTCCACTGCCGAAATATTCTGTAGAGCCGCTGCCGGGGTATTTGGTTGAGACGCTGCTGAGATACTCTGTTGAGACGTTGCCGGAATACGATGCACTCTTTACCAAAACAGAAGGCTGGACGGGTGCGGATGCTGTGTACTCGGTGGCATTGGCTGATGATGTAACGCTCTGGTTATACGGCGATACGTGGATTGGCGATATTGTCAATGGAAAGCACAAGGGCGCAACGATGGTAAACAACACGATTGCGCTTCAGCACGGCAAAGACCCTGCAACGGCATCTGTAAAGTTTTTCTGGGGCACAACAAATGAGGGAAAGGCGGCTGCCTTTATCAGGCCGGCCGACAGTGTCGGGTGGTTCTGGATATTTGACGGCATCGTGGCTGATGAGAAGTTATACCTTTTTCTTATACAAATAGTCAAAACAGATGAAGAAGGCGTATTTGGATTTAAACACATCGGAACATGGCTGGGCGAGGTTGAAAACCCGCACGATGACCCTTTGACCTGGCGGATTAAACAATACAAAGTTCCTTATGGGCGATATTCGCAGGACGGCAATCTGTTCTTTGGCTCGGCGGTTATGAGGGACGGGGATTTTGTCTATATCTACGGGGCCAGCGAGGACTGGAGTAAAGGGATGGGCGGGCGAAGCATGATAGTCGCTCGCGTGCCATATAATAAAATGACGGACTTTGAGCAGTGGCGTTTTCTTAGTGATGGTAATTGGCAGCAGGATATGGCAGGTATCTCCGAACATTTCAACGGTACTGCGACGGAGTGTTCGGTTTGTTATCAGCCTGCTATTAAGCGGTACGTAGTAGTCTATACGGAAGACGGGATGTCGAAGAAAATATTGATGCGGTTTTCGCCGACGCCGGCCGGGCCGTGGAGTAGTGCCTATAAGGTTTTCGAATGTCCCGAGGTCGAGTGGCATAAGACGTACTTTTGCTATGCGGCGAAGGCACATCCGGAAATTTCAAAAAAGGATGAGTTGATAATTACATACGTCTGTAATTCATTTGACTTTTGGCAGATGGCTTCGGATGCGCGGATATATCGGCCGCGTTTTTTGAGGATTAAGTTTGACGTTCGAGCCAAATAAGAATATGGAATCCAGATGTACGATAGCTTGCCTAAGAGCGTGCGTGAAGCATTAGGCGAAATCGAATTGATGGAGTCGCATTAGATGAAGAAAGAAAACAATAACGTCATTGAAGCGAATGTTTTAACAAAGAGGTTCGGTAATGTTACTGCTCTCAATCAGGTTACTTTTAGTGTTAGTGATGGAGAAATATTTGGCTTTCTTGGCCCGAATGGTGCTGGAAAGACAACCACAATCAGAATGCTAACAGGTCTGCTTGCCCCAGATTCGGGGGATGCTTTCATTGATGGAGTTAATATAAAGATAAATCCAATCAAAGCGAAAATGAAAATGGGAGTTATCCCGGAAATGGGGAATATTTATGCAGACTTAACCGCACAACAGAACATCATCCTGGCGGGTAAATTCTATGGAGTTCCTATTAGAGAACTTAGGAAAAGAGCAAACAGTCTTTTAGAGCAATTTGGACTACATGATAGAAAAAATGCTCTTGTCAGAACCTTTTCAAAAGGTATGAAACAGAGGGTCAATATTGCAAGCGCTATTGCCCATAATCCAGAAATCCTGTTTCTGGATGAACCTACGTCAGGATTAGATGTCCAGAGTCAACGATTGATTAGAAACATCATCAATCAGATGAATCAGAAAGGCACTACTATCTTTTTAACCACTCATAATATTGAAGAGGCAAACCAGCTTTGCGCAAGAGTAGCAATTATCAACAAAGGTAAGATAGTTGTTATTGACAAACCTGAAAGATTGAGAAAGACATTCGAGACAACGCAATCGGTTGAGATTTCTTTTGATAAACCTATTGATGATAGTTTGATTGGAAAAAGCAATCTGGTAAATAGGATCGAAAGACTGGGAGATAAATGGAAGTTATATACAGACAATCCTGACAAACTTCTGAAGTATTTAGCCAAATTTGCTGAAGATAAGGATTTGACAATTGTTTCTATGGAGATATGTAGAGCAAGTCTGGAAGATGCATTTGTAAAATTAACGCAGGCGAACTCACTTAGAAAGGAGTTAAGATGAACATCTTAATAATTATCAATGATGCGCCTTATGGAGCCGAAAAGGCTTACAATGCTTTAAGATTGGCGATGGTGCTAAAGAAACAAGACCCTGAATTTGAAGTAAAAATTTTTCTGTTAGCTGATTCTGTGGGTTGTGGACTCCCAGGGCAAAAGACACCTTCGGGCTATTATAATGTAGAGATAATGTTAAAATCTGTAATTAATAAGGGTGTCGAAGTTAGGGCGTGTGGAATGTGTATGGAAGCACGAGGTTTGAAGAATTTAGAGTTAATAGAAGGAGTTAAAAGCAGCAATATGATTGAACTTGCTGAATGGATAAAGGATTGTGATAAAATTATTACATTTTAATGAGAGGTTATGCTAATTAAAAAGTTAGACATCCAATTTTTCCGTGGAGTAATAGTTACAACAGAAAAGAATATCAGAATATATTACACCAAGGCTCCGGTTATGATATTCGGGATTTTGTTTCCTCTATTTTTGTTTCTGTCCTTTTATCTGGGAAGAGAGGTGAATTTGTATTCTTTCTTTCCCGGGCTTTTAGCAATGTCCTTGTTTTTTACAGCCTCGTCAGTTGGTCCTCTGATTACTCCCTGGGAAAGACAAGCAGGAACTTACGAGAGATTGTTGTCTTTTCCCATTAGTATCAATACAATAATTTTGGCAGATATTGCAGCAGGAATGGTCTTTGGCATTATCATAAATATGATTGTATTAATAGTTGGGCTGATATTTTTTGACTACGACATAAATATTTTGTTTTTGTCTTTCGGTATATTATTGGCTTCTTTCTGTTTTTCTTCTTTAGGTGTTTTATTGGCATCTCCTTCAGTGCGTTCTCCATCACATATTATGATGTTTTCCAGTCTTATCCGTTTCCCCCTGATTTTTATAAGCGGTATTTTTATACCATTGGAGAATCTGCAAGGAATTGCCAGAGGCTTGTCTTACTTGTCCCCTATTACTTATTTGGTAGATATATTTAATTTTGGCTTTAAAGGTGAATCCGATATATCCTTGATTATCGATTTTATAGCGTTATTTATGTTTAGCATAATATTCATATATTTATCAAATAGATTTCACAAGAGAAATTTAATGAAAGGATTATAACTAAAACAATTCGGCTTATATGAATTTGCGAACTTGCTTAAGGAAAGCGGAAATTTGACGGTTGGATTTAAATTATTAAAGAAGGTAAGGTGAAAGTTATGAATAAACTTTATGAACAATCGGAAACTGGCTGCTGTCCGCGATTTAACCCCGGGCCGTGGGATGATAAAGAGATAACCTTTCAGGATAAGCTGTTCGTTAAAGACCATGTCAGAAGCTTCTTTCACATCCCGCTGAACTTCGGAAAAATAATGGTAAAGAATATGGAAATGATTAAGCAGGCCGGTGCTCTTGTGCCTTTGCCCCTTATGCTCTCGGATGAGAAATCGCTTTGGGGAGCTGACATCTATATCGCAGTGGCCAAAGATGTGCCGGGTGCAAAGATGGCAAGAATATCAGGGACTTTTTTGACCAAGGTCTTTGAAGGGCCTTACAAGAATGCCGGGCAGTGGGCGAAAGAAATGAAAGAGTATGTAAAATCAAAGGCCAAAGAGATTAAGAAGATGTACTTTTTCTATACCACCTGTCCGAAATGCGCCGAGTTTTACGGCAAGAATTACACTGTTATCCTGGCGAAGGTCTAATATGCCTTATATATTTGCTGTAACGATACCTTATACGGCAATAACCATAATTTTTATTGTCTTAGCCACGGCTGTCGGCGCTTTTGTCAGAAAAAGAAGCAGGGATAAGTGCCTGAGGGATTTCGAGCAGAATATGGTGACGCTGGAGGACACAACCGGCAAAATGATATGGGGTAAATTGAGGGTGGAAAATACGGGGCTGGAATTCGTCTATCCAGCCAAACACAAAGACGAACAAGGGCACGATGAGGCCAGCTATATCCTGTATAAATATGAGTATCCGAAGATTGGCGCTGTGATTCGTTTCCACGATGAGCTTAGCGAAAGCAATAAGAAGGCAAGAGAAAAAGAGTTGAAAAAGACATATCACCCAGGGCCATGGCGCAGACTCAAGAGGAGAATGCTGAACATTTTGCGAACCGTTAGAGACTCGGTAGTGGAGGTTGTCAATTTGTTAATCAGCCAGGCTAAAAAGGCCATACCTGCGGGCAAGATGCTGACTTCTCAGGATAAATATGTTTCCCAGATGAAGCAGGAGCTGATGGGTTCGGTCGGGACATCTTTTGAGCCTTTGCTGGAAAGATATATCGGCCATAAGGTTGTGCTGGAAATGATTAAGAGTGATAAATTGTTCGAATACTGTGGTGTGTTGAAGGAGTACACGGCGGAGTTTATCGAGATAATGGATATTAATTACAAGATTAAAGAAGACCAGCCGGCCAGAACGGCGGACCTTGTAGTACCTCGCAAATACGGTGTTATCCGACACCTCGGAGAATAATGTCGTATTACGTGTGTAGTATAGTGGAGGTGTGGATTAAAAAGCGATTTTGAATTCCGCGTATTTTGGCTCAGGTGGGATTTCTTCGATTTTCGTTTCTCTTATATAGCCGGCAAAATATTCTTCAATGTCCTGAATGCAATCGTCTATATCCTCAGGACGTCCCTGGGCGAGCATCTCAACGGTTCCGTTCGGGGCGTTGCGGACGAAGCCTGTCAACTGACAGCGGTCGGCCGCTCTGCGGGCGGTAAAGCGGAAACCGACGCCCTGGACTCGGCCGGTGAAAATTATGTGCTTGGCAATCATTTTTAATTGACTATTGATTATTTACTATTGACTATTGGCTAACGAGCTTGGTTTTTGGTCCAAAATTCTCAGCTCTTAGCGTAATCGTTTTGGGTTCCTGCCTTTCCAGCGGTTACGGCTTCGTCAGCAACGGGCATCATAGCGGCGATATATTAATCGATAAGACCGGTTGGTTCAAGTGAACAATTCCGGCGAGCGGCAGTAGTGAAATAGATTAAGGTTCACCGGGAGCGATAATTTGAGTATAATCCGGTTGGTTTTTAATATGGGCGATTGGTTATGATTGAAAAGACACAGGAACAAATCGAAAGAGATGAGCAGATTTATCAGCTTTCCACGCTTGTGGCGGGAGAGTTTTCGCTTCAGGAGGTGCTTGATAAGTTAGCAGAGGCGGCGGTGAGGATTGTCGGGGTAAAGGCCTGCTCGATTCGGCTGCTGGATGAAGAGGCCGGCGATTTGAAGATGCGGAGCACATACGGACTCAGCGAAGAATATCGCAATAAAGGCGTGGTCTCGAAAAACGACACCGTGGTTAAAGCAGCATTTGCGGGCGAGGCGGTGGTGCTGGATGATATGCGGGTCGATGGCAGGGTAAAATATAAAGAGGCAACAATCAAGGAGGGTCTTGTCAGCCAGCTTACCGTTGCAATGCAGTTCAAGGGTGAAGCGATTGGCGTGCTTCGGCTTTACAGCCCGAGGCCTAAGAACTTTTACGAGGACGATATTAACCTTGCCAGGGCGGTTGCTTCGCAGTGTGCGGTAGCGATAACGAACGCCAGGCTGTATGCAGAGAAGATTGAGGGCGCGCGAATAGCCGAGCAGATGCGGCTGGCAGGAGTCATTCAGCGAAGGATGATTCCTGATAAGACTCCGCTGATATCGGGACTGGATATAGCTGCTACTTATATTCCCTGCTTTGAGGTCAGCGGCGACCTCTATGATTTTCTTCGAGTGAGTGACAGATGTATCGTTGTGGCGATTGCCGATGTGATGGGCAAAGGGATGCCGGCCGCTCTTATGATGAGCTCATTCCAGGGTGCTTTGCGGGCTTACGCCAACGCGTTGATGCCTTGCCAGGGCGTTTTGCATGTTTGTGCCGAGACCGAATGCAAGGTAGTTGTGGTCAAAGAAATTATCGGCAGGCTCAATGAGATGGCGAGCCGCGAGTGCAGGAACGGTGAGTTTGTCACGTTGTTTTATGCAATTATTGACGTTAAAGATAAAACAATAACTTATTGCAATTGCGGGCATGAGCCGACAGTGCTGATAAGAGACGGGCGAATTACGGAGCTGGAAGAGGGCGGACTCGTACTGGGAGTCGATGCGCAGGCTGAATATGAGCTTGAAACCGTTAAGTTGAAAGAGGGCGATTGTCTGCTGTTTTATACCGATGGGCTGGTCGATGCATTCAACTTCGATAACGAATTATGGGGCAGAGCAAATTTGTTAGAGGCCGCAAAGAAGTTTACCTCGGGCTCGTCAGAGCAGATGATTAACAATATACTCGGATACAGAAGACGGTTTGTGGGTCTCGCCCGGCAGATTGATGATACGAGTATTGTTGTGGTCAAGGTACGTCAGTGTTAGTCAGTGTTTAAGACAGTGTTAGTCAGTGTTTAAGATTATTACAATTGATGGTCCTGCGGCCAGCGGTAAAAGCACGGTGGCCCGGCTTCTGGCTGAGAAATTGGGGGCGAGCTTTCTCGACACCGGTGCGATGTATCGAGCGGTAACGTTGGCTGCGATGCAGGCCGGGGTCGATATGAGCGATGAAGAGAAGCTGCTTGAAGTTATGGAAACGAGCGAATTTCAATTCTCTCTCAGCGATGACAAAATGGCGGTCCGTATCGACGGGATTGATGTTACCGAGCAGATACGCCGGCCGCAGATAACCGCCAATGCCCGGTATGTTGCCTCTTCGCCGAAAGCGCGGGAGAAATTAGTTCAAATGCAAAGGCGATTCGCGGCAGGCCGGGGAAAAATAGTTACCGAAGGAAGAGACCAGGGCACGGTGGCCTTCAGCGACGCTGATATAAAATTTTATCTGACGGCTGCTCCTATCGAGAGGGCACGAAGGAGACAAGCTGAGCTGCGGGCCAAAGGCAGCAATGTACCCCGCCCCTCGAAGACGGGGCGGGGTGAAAGCCTTGAGCAAATACAAAAGGCCATTGAAGAAAGGGACAAAAGCGACGAGAGCAGAGCAGTTGGGCCGTTAAGGCCGGCCAAAGATGCCATTGTTGTTGACACGACCGATTTGAGTATCGAGGAGGTTGTGGAAAAGCTTTTGGGTTATGTGAAAGAAAAATGCTTAAGGAAAAACTAAATGCAGCATGGTTCTGGCTTGCGCGCTGGATGTGCAAAGTTTTTTGCATCTTGTTTTTTCGAGTGCGTACTTACGGCAGAGACAATGTCCCTAAAAAAGGTGCCTTCGTATTGGTCAGTAACCACCAGAGCTTTCTTGACCCGATATTTTGCGTGGGGCCTTTGAAGAGGCCTTCGAGCTTTTTAGCACGTGATTCGCTTTTTGCCAATTGGTTTTTTGGTCCGCTGATTTCTTCAGTGAATGCGATACCGGTAAAGCTGGGCGAAGCGGACATATCTGCGATGAGGAAGGTCATCGGCAGTCTCAAAAAAGGCGGGGGCGTCTGTCTTTTTCCGGAAGGGACCCGTACGTACGATGGTAAGATTGCGCAGTTGAAGACTGGCCTTGGCCTTTTGTGCAGACGAGGGGGGGCGGCGGTTGTGCCGGTGGTGATTGACGGCGCCTTTGAGTGTTGGCCGAGGCATAAGAAATTATTTTCGCCGGGCTCGATTCGGGTCTGCTACGGCAAAGCGATCACGGCTGAGCAGGCAAAGAATATGGGCGACAAGAAGCTGGCGGAAGTTTTAACCGACACGTTGCGTCGGATGCAGGCGAAAAGCCGAATAAAGCAGGGCAAAAAACCGTATGAATATTGACTAATTCTCTAATCCCCTTCACCCTGCTTGCCCTACCAATTAAATCTACCAACGTGGAAAGGATTTCTTTTTCTGTTTAGCCCACGGACCTGTGCCGTGGGGTGCAAAATCAAGGCTTGCTTTCTTCTTCCCCCCCCGACCACTGGCTCTGCCAGTGGTAGTATTTAGCCC